>NZ_RZOL01001000.1:0-264 GCF_004022985.1 Mesorhizobium sp. M7A.F.Ca.ET.027.02.1.1
AAATGTCCGGCAGGACAATGAGGGGCAGCGCCAACCTTACAGGACTAGAGCTGATCATACTCCAACCGCGCCTGTGTCTGCGCCCGAGTGCAAAATGACCGAAAAACTCATCCTCGCTTCCGGCAGTATACGGGGAGAAATGTCCGGCAGGACAATGAGGGGCAGCGCCAACCTTACAGGACTAGAGCTGATCATACTCCAACCGCGCCTGTGTCTGCGCCCGAGTGCAAAATGACCGAAAAACTCATCCTCGCTTCCGGCAGT
>NZ_RZOL01000100.1:0-16664 GCF_004022985.1 Mesorhizobium sp. M7A.F.Ca.ET.027.02.1.1
CCCTATTCCCCTACTCCCTGCGAGCATCATGCCTTACCAATCCCCAATTTCCCCCGGCCGTTCCTGGTACGAGGACACGGCGGGACCGAGGCCCGAATATCCCGGACTGGATGGCGACCGGACATGCGATGTCGTCATCATTGGTGGCGGCTTCACCGGGCTGTCGGCGGCGGCGCATCTGGCCAAGGCAGGCACCAATGTCGTACTGATCGACGCGTATCGCTTCGGCGATGGCGCCTCGGGACGCAATGGGGGGCAGCTCGGCACCGGCCAGCGCGCCTGGGCCGAGGACCTGGAAGCCGAGTATGGCTTGGCCCGCGCCAAGGCGCTGTTTGATCTTGCCGAAGAGGCCAAGGCGCATCTCCTCGAATTCACTGCCGCCAACCAGATCGATATCGACTATATGCCGGGCCAGCTCTCGGTGGCGCACAAGCCCCGCTATGTCGACGACTACAAGGCGCATGCCGAGATCATGGCGAGCCGTTTTGCCTACCCGCATATCTCGTTCATGGATGCCAAGGAGACGGCGGAGCGGTTGGGCTCGACCGCCTATTTCGGCGGCACGCGCGATACCGGCACAGGGCACATCCATCCGATGAAGCTGGTGATCGGCACGGCGCGGGTGGCAGCGCTTGCAGGCGCGCAGCTGTTCGAGGGGACGCCGTCGACCGGCATCATGTCCAGTGGTGGCAAGGTCAAGGTTTCTACACCGAGGGGGACGGTGACGGCGCAGAAATGCCTGATAGCGGTCAACGCCTATGGCGGCGCGCTCGAGCCGGTGAGTGCGGCGCACATCATGCCGATCGGTTCCTTCATCGGTGCGACCGTGCCTCTGGGAGCGCACTCGAACGTTTTGCCGGGCGGCGAGGCGGTCGACGATTCCCGCTTCGTCGTGCGCTATTTCCGCAGATCGAAGGACGGGCGGCTGCTGTTTGGCGGACGCGAGGTTTATGGCGTCAACGATCCGAAGGATATCCACATTCACATCCGCCGCCAGATCGCGGAACTCTACCCCGCACTCAGGGATGTCGAGATCACGCATGGGTGGGGCGGCTATGTCGGCATCACTGTGCCGAGAAAGCCTTTCGTGCGCGAAGTGATGCCCAATGTGATCTCGGCCGGCGGCTATTCCGGCCACGGCGTCATGCTGTCGAACTATTTCGGTAAACTCTATGCTGAAACCGTTGCCGGCAACCGCGACCGGCTGAAGCTGATCGAGGATCTGAAAATCCCGCCGTTCCCCGGCGGCCGGCGCTTCCGCACGCCGCTGCTGTTCCTGGCGCTCAACTGGTTTGCGTTGAGGGACAGGATCTAGCCGACCGACCTGATGTAATATTGTAATATTCATTGTAACATTTGTTGCCCGTGCGACGCATTGCGCAATTTCCCGCAAAGGCGCAGAATCCCCTATAATGGCGTAGTGATGCCACAATCGCAGGCGAAAGCTGCCGGTTCTGGGCGATTGTTCGGGGATTGTTGCGGGACTGCCCGCGTTGTTTTTGGGACCTATGCGGATCAGACGCCGGACTTCCGGCACCGACTGAAAGAACGTCGGCCCGCTTATGGAGGTGGCAAGAGTGAGAGAGCCCTTCAGTTTCGGTACGCCGGAACGTCGGCGCTTTGCCATGCAGTTCGGATACGACATGCGGCCGTCCTTCTGGCAGGAAGTCCGTTCGAACTCGCATCTGGTGATCGCCGCGATCGGCACCGCCGCGTTGCTTAGCGTCGCCGCCGTGGCGCTGTGGCTGGCATTGCCGGCCAGCGACAGGCAAGCGGCAGCGAGCCCCGAGCAGACCATTCCAACGGTTCCGGTGAAGACGACGAAAATAACCCCGGTTGGGGCCGCGGTCGCCGCGGCAGCCGTGCCGCAGGCGCGCAAGTCCGACGCAATTCCAACTACCGTGGCGGCCGCGCAAACCAACCTCCCCGCACTTGCCGCCAATGACCCGCGCTGGACCGGTTCCCAGCCGAAGGACGCAACCACGTCCGATTCGACCGCTCCCAAGGCAGCGGACAAGCAAGCGGCGGCATTCGCACAGCCGGCAGCCGCTACCGATGCCGCCACCGAACTCGCCAAGGTAGCCGCGCCCAGCGCAGCCGCGGGCAACCACCCCGACGGCGCACAAACCGCCGCCATCCCCGCGGTGCAGCCGCAATCGCCGGCTCAAGAGCCAGCGGCAGAGGGGGATGACAGCCAAGCCAAGGCGAAGCCAAGGAAAGCCGCAGCCGCCGGAACAGGGCGCATCCTGAGGGCCGTGACCATGCGAAGCGGCCCGAAGAAAAATGCCGCCGCCATCGGTACGGTGCCAGCCAAAACCTCGGTGCAGGTGAAGAGCTGCAAGCAATGGTGCCAGATCACCTACAACGGCAAGACCGGCTGGGTCTACAAGAGTTACATCAAGACCGGCGCGTGACGCCTGGCACTTTCAGATGCAGCGGCCGCCATCGACCTCCAGCGCCACGCCGGTGATGAAGGCGGCTTCGTCCGAGGCCAGCCAGAGTGCGGCATTGGCGATGTCGAGCGGCGTCGAAAGCCGGCCGAGCGGGATCGATGCGCGGAACTTCTCGCGGATTTCGGGCGTGTCGGCGCCCATGAATTTCTCCAGCATGCTGGTCTCGCCGGCAACCGGGCAGAGGCAGTTGACGCGGATGTTCTTCGGCGCCAGTTCGACCGCCATCGACTTGGTGGCGGTGATCGCCCAGCCTTTCGACGCGTTGTACCAGGTGAGGCCGGGGCGCGGCCGTAGACCCGCGGTGGAGGCCGTGGTCAGGATGACGCCGCCGCCCTGCCGCTCCATGATCGGCACCACGGCGAGTGCCGCGTGATAGATCGCCTTCATGTTGACTGATGTTATCAGGTCGAAGGTGTCCTCGTCGACATTGAGCATGTCGCCGTTGCGATGGGTATAGCCGGCATTGTTGACCATGATGTCGATGCGGCCGAAGGCGCTTTTGGCGGCATAGACCATCTCGTCGAATTCGGAGCGCAGCGAGACATCGGTCTGGGTCCAGATCGCCGCTTCTCCGATCTCACCGGCGACGCGTTCCGCGCCCCTGGCGTTGAGGTCGGCGACAACGACCCTGGCGCCCTCCTGCGCAAAGCGCCTGGCGATGCCCTCGCCAAAACCCGACGCAGCACCGGTGATGATCGCAACCTTGTTTTCCAGACGCATGTTTTTTCCGCTCACTATTGGTGACGATCAACGGGCACGTCATTGGCGCTCATCCGCGCAAAGCCACGGCTTCTGACTGGATTGGCCGAAAGATGTGGAGCCATCGCTGATTTCTCCTTTGGCTTTCGCGTCGATCCCGCTCTATGCTGCAACTGCGAAGGCTTCCGGAGCCGCGCCTTCGACAAGCCTCCGGGTCATCGGACTGTCAAGGGGCAGGCGCATACACCCAGATGTGACACCATGGCACTGGAAAATTTAAATCGATTAGATTATATCAGCCGCGTCACAGCGACCGGCGTCAAAGCGGACAGACCATGACCAGCCAGATCATCCCCGTCGAGCCTTTCGACTTCATCATTTTCGGCGGCACCGGCGATCTGTCGGAACGCAAGCTTCTGCCGTCGCTTTATTATCGCCAGCGCGACCATCAGTTTTCGGAGCCGACACGCATCATCGGCACATCGCGCTCGAAAATGAGCGACGAAGAATTCCAGGCCTTCGCCAAACAGGCGATCTCCGAGCACGTCAAACCGGCCGACATCGACGCCAAGGAACTGAAGACTTTCCTGGCGCGACTATCCTACGTCTCGGCCGATGCGACGAACGGCGCCGGATTCGACAAGCTCAAGAAGGCGATCGGCGACAGCGACCGCATCCGCGCCTTCTACCTTGCGGTGGCGCCGGCGCTGTTCGGCGACATCTCGCACAAGCTGAAAGAGCACAATCTGATCACGCCGAACTCGCGCATCGTGCTGGAAAAGCCGATCGGCCGCGACCTCGATTCGGCACGTAAGCTCAACGACCTGGTCGGCGACGACTTCCACGAAAGCCAGATCTTCCGCATCGACCATTATCTCGGCAAGGAGACGGTGCAGAACCTGATGGCGCTGCGCTTCGCCAACGCGCTCTACGAGCCGTTGTGGAACTCAGCCCATATCGACCATGTCCAGATCACCGTGGCCGAGACCGTCGGTCTGGAGGACCGCGTCACCTATTACGACAAGGCCGGCGCGCTGCGCGACATGGTGCAGAACCATATGCTGCAGCTGCTGTGTCTCGTCGCCATGGAAGCGCCATCGTCGATGGATGCCGACGCCGTGCGCGACGAAAAGCTGAAGGTGCTGCGGGCACTGAAGCGCATCAACGGCAACGAGGCGCCGAAGCACACCGTGCGCGGGCAGTATCGCGCCGGGGCTTCGGCCGGCGGACCGGTGAAAGGCTATGTCGAGGAACTCGGCAAGGACAGCAACACCGAAACCTTCGTCGCCATCAAGGCCGAGATCGGCAATTGGCGCTGGTCGGGCGTTCCGTTCTATCTCCGCACCGGCAAACGGCTGGCGACGCGGGTTTCGGAAATCGTCATCGAATTCAAGCCGATCCCGCATTCGATCTTCGGCGACAGCGCCGGACCGATCTTCGCCAACCAGCTTGTCATCCGGCTGCAGCCGGACGAAGGCGTCAAGCAGTTCATCATGATCAAGGATCCGGGCCCGGGCGGCATGCGTCTGCGCCAGATCTCGCTCGACATGAGTTTCGCACAGTCCTTCGACGGCCGCGCACCGGACGCTTATGAGCGGCTGATCATGGACGTCATCCGTGGCAACCAGACCCTGTTCATGCGCCGTGACGAAGTCGAGGCGGCGTGGAAATGGATCGACCCGATCCAGAATGCCTGGGAAAGTGCCAGGCAGGAGGCGCAGGGCTACACGGCGGGCACCTGGGGCCCATCGGCCTCGATAGCACTGATCGAGCGTGACGGGCGGACATGGCACGAGAGCAATTGAACAGCGCCGCCTATGACTGGAACGGCTTCGCCGGGCGCCAGGAACTGGCGGCCGCCCTTGCCGGTCATGCTGCAGGCAGACTGACCAAGGCGATCGCCGAGCGCGGCACGGGGTTGCTCGCCGTCTCCGGCGGCACCACGCCGGCAAAATTCTTCGCCGCCCTTTCAGCGATACCCATCGCCTGGGACAAGGTGATCGTGACGCTGGTCGACGAGCGTTTCGTGCCGGCCTCCTCGCCACGCTCCAATGCCGGGCTGGTGACCGCCAATCTGTTGCAGAACGCGGCCAAGGCGGCTCGTTTCGTGCCGCTCTATCACGAAGCCACCAGCATCGAGGATGCGGCCTCGTCCGATGATGCAGCGCTCCGGTCCTTGCCATGGCCGCTCGATGTCGTCGTGCTCGGCATGGGGCCGGACGGCCACACCGCCTCGTTCTTTCCCGATGCCGACGATCTGGCGACGCTGCTCGACCCGTCTTCCGACAGGATCGTGCTGCCGGTTCATGCGGCAAGTGCGGGCGAGCCGCGGCTGACCCTGTCGCTGGCGCGCATCGTCGAAGCCGGCTTCATCGCGCTGCACATAGAGGGTGAGGACAAGCGTACCGCCTTCGACGGCGCGGTTGCGCCCGGGCCGCGAAAGCCAATCCGTGCCGTGCTCGACGCAGCACATAAGCCCGTAGAGGTTTTCTGGGCCCCCTGAATCTCGATTTACTCTGGTCCCGGCAAACGGCGGGAGGATGTTTCCGGGACCTCGCCTGAAAGGACCGACCGCCATGACCGCCAGACGCGACATCGAAGCCATCACCGAACGTATCCGCCAGCGCTCAAAGCCAGGCCGCGAGCGTTATCTCGGCCGCATCGCCGAGGCATCGAACCGCACCGCCAACCGGGCTGTGCTGTCGTGCGGCAATCTCGCCCACGGCTTTGCGGTGTGCAGCCCCTCGGAAAAGCTCGCGCTTGGCGCCGACAAGGTGCCGAACCTCGGCATCATCACCTCCTACAACGACATGCTGTCGGCGCATCAGCCGTTCGAGACTTTCCCGGCGCTGATCAAGGACGCGGCCCGCGAGGCCGGCGGCATTGCCCAGGTGGCCGGCGGCGTGCCGGCGATGTGCGATGGCGTCACCCAGGGCCAGCCCGGCATGGAGCTGTCGCTGTTTTCGCGCGATGTCATCGCCATGGCAGCCGCGATCGGCCTGTCGCACAACATGTTCGACGCCGCCGTCTATCTCGGCGTCTGCGACAAGATCGTGCCGGGGCTGGTGATAGCCGCCCTCACCTTCGGCCATCTGCCGGCGGTGTTCATCCCGGCCGGACCGATGACGACCGGGCTGCCCAACGATGAAAAGGCCAAGGTCCGCCAGCTCTATGCCGAGGGCAAGGCCGGACGTGCCGAACTGCTGGAGGCCGAGTCCAAATCCTATCATGGGCCGGGCACCTGCACCTTCTACGGCACGGCGAATTCCAACCAGATGCTCATGGAGATCATGGGCCTGCACACGCCGGGCGCTTCCTTCGTCAATCCCGGCACGCCGCTGCGCGAGGCGTTGACCCGCGAGGCGACGAAGCGGGCGCTGGCGATCACCGCGCTCGGCAACGCCTATACGCCTGTCGGCCGGATGATCGACGAGCGCTCGATCGTCAACGGCGTCGTCGGCCTGCACGCCACCGGCGGCTCGACCAATCACACCATCCACCTCATCGCCATGGCGGCGGCGGCTGGCATCGCCATTACCTGGCAGGATATTTCCGATCTTTCGGAGGCCGTGCCGCTGCTGGCGCGGGTCTATCCAAACGGCCTTGCTGACGTGAACCATTTCCACGCCGCAGGCGGGCTCGGCTTCCTGATCCGCGAACTGCTCGACGAAGGCATCCTGCATGAGGATGTGCAGACGGTGTGGGGCGAAGGGCTGCGGCCTTATGCGGTCGAGGCAAAGCTCGGCGCCGACGGAGGCGTGGTGCGCGAGGCTTCGCCGAAGGCAAGCGGCGACGAAAAGGTGCTGGCGCCGTTCAACAAGGCATTCCAGGCGACCGGCGGTCTGAAGGTGCTGTCAGGCAATCTCGGCCACGCCGTCATCAAGACTTCCGCGGTGAAGCCGGAGCGGCGTATCATCGAGGCGCCGGCCAGGGTCTTCGACAGCCAGCAAGGGCTGAACGATGCGTTCAAGGCAGGCACGCTGACCGGTGATTTCATCGCCGTCATCCGCTTCCAGGGGCCGAAGGCCAATGGCATGCCGGAACTGCACAAGCTGACCACCGTGCTCGGCATCCTGCAGGATCGCGGCCAGCGCGTCGCGCTGGTCACCGACGGGCGCATGTCTGGCGCCTCCGGCAAGGTGCCGGCGGCGATCCATGTGACGCCGGAGGCGGTCGAGGAGGGTCCTATCGCCAGGATCCATGAAGGCGACATCATCCGGCTCGACGCCGAAGCCGGCACACTCGAAGTCCTGGTGCCGGCCGGGGAGTTCGCCTTGCGCCGAACGGCGGATGCCGATCTCATCGGCAACGAGTTCGGCTTCGGCCGCGAACTGTTTGCCGGCTTCCGGCAATTGGTCGGCCGCGCCGACCATGGCGCCAGCGCCTTCGGCACCGCTTGACGGCAGTTCTGCGTCGTTCATGAAAAAGGGCGGCACATGGCCGCCCTCTTGCGGTTGTGCCTACGATTCTATTGCACGGTTAGCTCGGCTCGCTCGCCGGCCTTGACCGTCACGTTGCCTTCTTTCGAACTGTTGTCGGATTTCTCCGAAACGACGGCGTAGTCGCCCGCCGGGATCGCTGCCTGATACTTCTGGTCGAATGCATAGCCAAGCGACTTGCGGTTGCCGTTGATGTCCTTCTTGGCCTCGAAAATCTCGATCTTCGAGGCTCCGGGCGCGGTGATCGCCAGCACGCCGGCATTCATTGCGACCTTCAGATCCTGAAATTCGCCGACCTTGACAGTGAACGGCTGCTCGACGACGGCGAGATCAACCGTCGCAATCAACACATAGTCATCGGGCGGCAGATCGAATTTGCTGTCGGGTCCGTAGGCATAGGTCACCTCGTCCCTGGTTCCATCGATCTTCTTTTTTGCCTTGAGCACCTTGAAGCCGATGCCTGAACCGTCCGCCTTGTCGCCGCCCGCAGCATAGTAAGCATTGGCAACGACATGGCCAACACCGGCAACCATGTCCTTTTCCACGGTCTTGCCGGCAGCCAGCGGAATCGTCTCGGTAGCCACGCCCTGCCCGATCGTGACAGTCACCTTCTGGTCGCCGGCCGGCAACACGGCTTTCGTCGTCCCATAAAAGGTGGCGGGCATGTCAGCACCAGGATAGTCGATGACGACAGCCGCGCCATCGACGACATCCGCCGCCGCGCTCGGTCGCGGGTGGATGATGAGCGTGCCGGCATTCAAGTTGAAAAGCGGCTTGTAGACCTGGCCGGCCTCGATCTTGACCTTCTGCTCGGTCTTGGCCTGGCCGTCACTGGCCACGACGATATAGTCGCCCGGTTCCAGATTGGCCTTGTAGGCGCCGTATTCGGTGCTGACGTAGTCGCCGCGCGTACCGTCGGGTTTGGCCTTGTAGATTTCCCAGGCGTTGCCGTCAGTGACGGGATCGCCGCCCTCGGCAAGCACCGCTGTCGGCAGGAAATTGAATTCCGGTTTGGCCGGCTCCGGCACCTGCGCCAGCGCCCGCGCCGGAGCCGGTTCAGGAGCAGGCGCCGCCACTGTCTCGGCAAGCGCCTCCTGCAACGCCTTCTCGTCGGAGGCCTGGATGTACTTGCCGCCGGTGTTGTCGGCGAGGCAGGCGATCTGCCGGCCCTCATCGGCGGTCAGGCCGAAGCCGACGACATCGGCAGTGAAGTCGACGCCGGATGCCTCGAGCTCCTTGCCAAGCGCGCAAGGGTCGCCCCCGCATGTTTCGAGCCCGTCGGTGATGAGCACGACGGTCGCCTTGTCCTCGGTGTATTTCAACGCCTCGGCCGCCTGCTTGACGGCAGCGGTCAGCGGCGTCTTGCCGAGGAATTTCAGGCTGTCGGCAGCGGCCGAAATGGCGCTGCCCGAACCTGCCTGCGGCGGCACGATCAGCTGGATGTCGTCGCAGCTGCCCTTTTCACGGTGGCCATAGGCCATAAAGCCGATGTCGTCGTCGGTGGGGACCGATTGAAGCACGGTTCGAAGCGACTCTCGGGCGATTTCGAGCTTGGGCTTGCCGTCGATCTGCGCCCACATCGAGCCGGACGCATCGAGAATGATGATGACCTTGTTTGCGGCGAAGCCGAACGTCGTCATCGACAAAAGGAGGATCGCCGCAGCGACGCCTCGTGCAAGTCCCGCCATCGAAATCTCCTAAATCCGCCCCTGATCCGGGCGGCAAGCTATTTGACGCGGCGCCGGGACACAAGTCCGGGCAGCCAGGTGCGTCGGGCCCGAACCCAGCTTAACAAAAGTCGTGACGACAGCCAGTTCGGGGTGTCGGCAGTGCCGAGGGGCTTTCCATGATAGGAATTTTTTCTTGACTGGATGCACTCAGCTATGGTACATTTTTGCCTATGGTGCTGATTTGCGCCGGTGACCCGCCGCTCAGGCGGGTTTCGTTTGATGCACCCGTCAGCCAACGCGGCGGCGAAGGCTCCGAAAGAACCCGTTACCCGAATTCGCTACCCTGGCCCGATGCGCCGGGCCGAATGCCGAACTTTTCAGCGGAAGCGGAATTCAGTAGGTCGTGCGGCGCTCTTCCGAGGGCGGCCTGCCGAATTGCAGCCGGTAGCTCTGGGCGAAGTAGGAATGCGAGGTGAAGCCGGTCGCTATCGCCACATCGAGGATCGGCATGTTGGTCTGGCGCAGCAGTTCGCGCGCCCGCTCCAGCCGCAACCGCATATAGTAACGGCCGGGGGTGACGCTGAGGTGGCGCAGGAACAGGCGCTCGACCTGGCGCACCGAAAGGCCGGCGGATTTGGCCAGCTGTACCGCCGACAGCGGCTCGTCGAGGTGGTCGGCCATCAGTTCGACGATGCGCCTGAGCTTCTCCGACTTGCCGGTCAGGTCGCGTTCCGGTCCGACGCGCTGGCGGTCGCCGGCCGAGCGGATGCGTTCGTGCTGGAACTGGTTGGCGACGCCATTGGCGAGGTTCGAGCCGAAATCGCCGCGCACGATCTCCAGCATCAGGTCGATCGAAGTGGTGCCGCCGGCGCAGGTGTAGCGCTTGCGGTCGATCTCGAAGACATTGCCGGTGCAGTTGATGTCGGGGAAGCGTTCGACGAAGCCGGCGCGATTTTCCCAATGGATGGTGCAGCGATAGCCTTCAAGCTGGCCGGCCTCGGCCAGCAGGTAGGAGCCGACCGACAGGGCACCCAGCGCATTGCCGCGCCGACCCCAGCTGCGCAGTGCCGCCAGCACCTTGCTCTTGCCGGGAAATTCCGTCGTCAGCCCGACCGAGACGAAAAGGATATCGACCGGCGGCAGGTCGGCAACGGCGTAGTCGATCTTGAGCGGCAGGCCATTGGAAGCCATCACCGGATCGCCATCGGCCGACACCGTCGTCCAACCGTAGAAGTCGCGGCCAAGCAACCGGTTCGCCGACCGGAACGTATCGATCGCGGCAGCCAGCGAGAACATGGAGAACTTGTCTACCAGCAGGAATGCGAACTGCCGCCCGCCTTGAACGGGGTCCGTGATGACCGGCCGTTCTGAGGGAACACTGGAGTTCGGCAAAGCTGCGGCTTTCTGGCGGGTCAGAAGGACGGCCGTTTCAATCCGGCCGCTAGGTAGGCCGAGGCTAACGTATTGGCCATCAGCATGGCAATGGTCATCGGCCCGACACCGCCGGGAACCGGCGTGATGGCGCCGGCGGCCTTAGCCGCTTCGGCATAGGCGACATCGCCGACGAGGCGGGACTTGCCCTCGCCCTTTTCCGGCGCCGGAATGCGGTTGATGCCGACATCGATGACGGTGGCGCCGGGCTTCACCCAATCACCCCTGATCATCTCCGGCCTGCCGACGGCCGCGACAAGGATATCGGCGGTGCGGGCCAAGGCGGGCAGATCCCTGGTGCGGCTGTGGGCGATGGTGACGGTGCAGTTGGCGGCAAGCAGCAGGTTGGCCATCGGCTTGCCGACGATGTTGGAGCGGCCGACGACGACGGCGTTGAGGCCGGACAGGTCCTTGCCGCGCACCCGCTCGATCAGAAGCATAGAGCCGGCCGGCGTGCAAGGCACGAAGGCTGTCTCGAGTTCACCGGTGCCGAGCTTGCCGACATTGATGAAATGGAAGCCGTCGACATCCTTTTCCGGCGCGATGGTCTGGATGATCTTGCCGGCGTCGATATGGGCCGGCAGCGGAAGCTGCACGAGGATGCCGTTGATGGCCGGATCGGCGTTGAGATCGCCGATGATTTTCAGCAACGCCGGTTCCGAGGTTTCGGCCGGCAGCGTGTGCTGGACGGAATGAAAGCCGCATTCCTTGGCGGTGCGCGACTTGGACGCGACATAGACCTGGCTGGCCGGATCCTCGCCGACGATAACCACGGCAAGACCCGGCTTGGCCTGGCCCTTGGCGACAAGCTCAGCCGTCAGGGTCTTGACCGACCCCACAACGTCGCCGGCAACGCTCTTGCCATCAATCACTTCGGCCATGGACTACCCTCAACACCAGAATGCCCAAGCGCGTCGCTTGCGGAAGCGACGCGCTTTTCGATCTTTCACAGCGTGGCATTTTCACGAAAATTCCAACATGCAATCCCGCCAAAGCGCCGTCCCATGCCGTTTACGCGAAACCGGCATGTTTTTGTACGGCACAGCGCAGATTTTTGTGGCTCAGAAGTAGCGACGCCGCACGCGGCTCTCGGTCAGTTCGCGAACCGCTTCGCGGAATTCGCGCAGGCTGGCGCGGATTTCCTCGATTGGCGCTTGCTGCTCGGCATCCTCCGCGGCCCGCGACGGCTCCGCCGGTCGCTGATGAGGCTGAGGCGCCTGCTGTTGCGGGAGGGGCGGCTGTGGATAGGACTCGGAAGCAGGCTGAGCCGGATCGGGCTGCTGCCCCGCATTGGCGGCCGGCATCGATCGCGGATAGGGATAGGCCGGCGGCTGTGCGTAGCCCAAAGGCTGCGCGTAGGGATAGAGCTGCGGCCCGGAATATGGCCGCTGCTGCACCATGGGAGGCGGCCGTGGCGGCTGCGCCGTCTGCTGCGGATGGCCGCCGGGCTGGAAAAGCGGCGCCGGGTATGCTGTCGCGGCCGCCTGCCGAGGCTCGAAGGCCGGTGCCGACTGGGGATAAGCGCGGTATTGCGGATCCTGCATTGACCCCCCGTTTTCGGCAGAAGCCCATTCAACGGTATCGAACGGCTCCTCCCTGGACGGCCTGCGGGAGACGGACTTGTGCAGCCTCGACAGCAAGGCGCCGATCCGGCCGGGACCTTCGGCCGGCGAGACCTCGGCTTGCTGGACAGGTGGTGGCGCGGCCGGCGGTGGTGATGCAGGCGGGGGTGTCGATGGCTGCGGCGCAGGTGGTTGTGGCGGCGCCGGCGGCGGCGCTGCCCGATATGCCTTGTCTTCGTAAGGCGTCCGGCGTTCGTCCGTGCCATGGTCGCGACGCGAGCGCGAATTGGCGGTGTCGCGCAGGCTCTCATAGGCGCCACGCATGGCTCCGAGGCCAATGCCGGAGGCGAAACCCAGCAACAGGCTGGCAAGCGCGACCACGACCCGCGACGGCCCGTTCGGCTCGAGCGGCGCGAAGGCCTTCGAGATCACATTGATGTTGGCTGTGTTGATGTCCTTCTGCTCGCCGGTCTCCTTGGCGCGCAGCAGATACTGTTCGTAGACGGAACGCTTGGCGGTGGCCTCGCGCTCCAGTTCGCGCATCGACACGAGGTCGCTGTTGACGTCGCCGCTGCGGACCTTCAGCTGCGCCAGGCGAGAGGCAAGATCCTGTTCGAGCTGGACCGCGCGCTTGAGGTCGACCTGCAGCGACGAGCCGATGCGGCGCAGCTCCGAGGCGATGCGGTCGCGTGCGCCGGCAAGCTGGGCATTGAGCGCCTGGAGTTCGGGATGACGCGGGCCGAACCGAATGGCGGCGCGGTCAGCCTCCTGCTTGAGCGATGCATATTGCGAACGCAGATCGCTCATCGAGTTGGAGTTGATCTCCTCCGGCAAGGTGCCGGTGAGAACCGAATTGACGTCGACCGAACGCGCCGAGGCCGCCCGGGCATTCAGCTCCAGCGTGCGGGCGCGGGCAACCGACAGCTGCTCGTTGAGTTTCAGCATTTCGTCATCGCTGATGAGGTGGCCCTGCGCGTCGACAAGGTCGTGCGTGGCCCTGAAATCCTCGACCTTGCGCTCGGCCGCCTCGACCCCCTTGCGCAACTCGTCAAGCCTGGCCGTCAGTTCGTCGGTGGCGCGGCCTGCGGTGTCCGACTGTATCTGGCCGAAGGTCTGCAGGAAGACATCCGTCATCGTGTTGGCGATGAGGGCCGATTTCTCGCCATTCTGCGTGGTGGCGCTGACGGTGATGACGAAGGTCTTGCCGCCGCGCTCGACCGAAAGGCTCTCGGCCAGATTGCCGACAGCAAGCGCGCGGCGGCGGCTGTCGTCGACACCCCCCGGCCCGTCATTGCGCGACAGGACGGAGCGGATGAGCGACATGATGCTAAGGCCGCCGCCGCCTTGCCCATTGAATTCGGGGTCGTTGACCAGATTGAGCTTGTCGACGACCTTGTTGAGAACGGTGCCTGAGGTCAGCACCCGAACCTGGTTCTCGACGATGGCCAGCGTGGCATCGGAAGCGACGACCGACTGGGTGAGGTCGCGATCGGTTAGCTTCAGATCGCGCGGGTCGACGATCAGTTCGGTGGTGGCTTCATATTTCTTCGGCGTCGACAGCGCGATGGTGACGCCGAGCGCAGCGCCCAGTAGTGTCGTCGTCACGATCAGCAGCTTCGACTTGCCGACACCGCGCACAACCTGCATCGGGTCGATCAGCGGCTTCCACTGCTGGCTGTCCATGCCGTCGTTTCGGGATACCGACGCATCGCCTGCAGCGTAAGGCTCCGATGCATGATCGGCGCGCCGGGCGCCGGCGGTTTCGGCGGCACCAATTTGTGTCCGTGGCGTCGTTTGCGCGCGATATGATGACGAAGCTTGCTCATGATCCCCGTCGGTGGCGACCGGATCCGACAGTTTCGGGTTGCGCGCCTCGCGCTGCGAACGGGCGAGGCGATGACGGGTGGCGGCATCCTCGCGCCATGACGGGTCTGCCCGGTCGCCTATCGAGACCAGGGACGCGTCGGGTTCGTCGCCGCGCACAGCCTGGCCAAGCGCCAGCAATGAGCGCTCGCGCTTCCAGTCCTCGCGGTTTTCCCTGTCGACCATCGTCTGGAACTTTACCTTTGGCGACCTGCAAACGGCGCTTGGCCATTCGTTAAGCCACGCTAAACAGGCATGGAAAACAAAAGGTTAATTTTCCCGCACCGAAGCGTCGGTTTCTCGCTTCGGTTGCATCTATTTTCGACACAGGCTCAGCCTCCAGAACGGCACGTTAAGTTTTCCCGCCTAGGCTCTCCTTGAGACATGACGCAGGCCAGTGACATACCGCAAAGGCGGCCCCTCGCCCGGATCGGCAGCTTTTTGGCCGAACGACGGGGGCTGCTTCGCGACTATTTCTCGGCGATCAGCGGCGCCGGCGGGCGACTGGTGTTTTCGCTGGCCTATTTCATCGCGCTGGCCAACACGCTGTCCATTTCCGAATTCGGCATGTTCGCCACCGCTTCGGCGGCCGGTGTCATGCTGTCGCGCATCCTCGCCTTCGGGTTCATCTCGGCGCTCTACCGCACCGCCACCATCCGCCCCAATCTGATCGGCACCTTCTCCGCCGGCTTCCTGCTGCTCGGCGTGCTGTCGCTGCCGTTGCTGGCCGCGGCCTCGTTCGGCGTCTACCTGCTTTTCTTCGCCGACACCGTGCCGCTGTCGGTGTTTGCGGCAATCGTCTTTGCCGAAGCGCTGCTGTGGCGGCCGGTCGAGGTGGCGCTGATCGTCAACAATGGCCTGGGCAAATTCGGCCGCGCCGCGCTGCTGGCTATCCTGGCGACCGCGTTGCGGGCGCTTGGCGCGGTGCTGTTCATGTTCTCTGCGCATCACAGTGTCTGGATATGGTCGTGGTTCTATATCGGCGCCAATGCCGCCTCGCTGCTGATTGCCTTCGGCTTCTTCTACCCCCGCCAGCGGTTGCGGCTGCGCATCGAGCTCTATCTCAGGCGATTGGCCGATTCTGTCTACGTGGCCGGCGCCGAAGTGCTGTTCTACCTGCAGATGGAGTTCGACAAGCTGCTGGTGCTGGCGATCGGCGGCCCGCATCTGGCTGGCATCTACGCCATCATTATGCGGCTGGTAGACCTGACCGCCATTCCGATCCGCACCTTCTCGATGATGCTGGTGCAGCGCATGATGCGCGCACCGGAACTGTTGTCACGGCTGGCGGTCAAGAGCGGCATCGAAGGCGGTGTGTTCGCGGTCTCCACGGCAGCGCTGCTGACGCTTGGCATCGTGCTGCATTTCTTCCCCAATGCGCTCGGCAAGAATGTCGCCGAGGCCGCGCCGCTGGTGGTGCTGGCGATCTGCGTGCCTGGCTTGCGCAATCTGGTCGAATATCAGGCCGAGCTTTTGTTCGCGCGCGGCCAGACGCTGGTGCGGGCGCTCAATCTCGGTCTGCTCGCCGCACTGAAGGCGCTGCTTTTGACCTATGTGCTGACGACCATCCTCGACACGCCGAACCTGGTGCTGTCGCTCAATGTCGTCTTCCTGCTTTTGTATCTCGCCTCGACGCTGCTCACCTATTCGGCGATGCGTAAACCGGCAAAGCCCATCTAATCCAGCCCGATCAAACGGCGGATGCGGCCGATATCGGTGCCGATGAAGGATTGCATGCCGATCGCCACCTGCTCCGGCGCCATGGCGGCAACGAAGCGGCGGAACTCGTCGTCCGACAGCGCCTCGCCGGTCCAGTGCACCCGGCAGAACTCCTCCGAACCGTGGAAGTGGCCGGCACCCTGTAGCAAATCGTCGACATAGCGGCCGTAGATCATGCATTCGGAGAATTTGCGCGCCGAGCCGACGACCTCGACCCAGTTGCGACCATGGACCTTCTCGATCTCGCCGCACATGGCCAGCACGGTGTCGCGCCGCCAGGCGATCAGCGTCGAGATGTAGTCGTGGACCGATGTCCGGGACGGATCGATGCCGAGTGCCGACCCCGCGTTGCGCGACCAGATGCGATGCTCCTCATGACCTTCGTCCGCCAGCACGCCGTCGCGGCGGAACAGCCGCGCCTTGCCGTCGCGCCAGAAGGCGGCGCAGTCGAAAGGTTTGAGGAAGGCAACATCGGAATCGCAGAAGATCAGCACATCTTGAGATGCATGCGCCGAGATGGCGATGCGACGCAATTGCTGCACGTGCCAGCCACGCAGCGGCTGGGTCTTCAGGCTGAGCCAGACGCGCCGGCGAAACAGGCTGAGCGGATCGTCAAATGCGTGCAGCCAGCGCGGCAGCAATTCACGCTCGTCGACGACCGTGCGGCGGCCGGTTTCCAATTGGCGAAACAGCCTGACGTCGCGATGTTCGACCAAGATGTAATGGTGCGCCGCGCCCGAAACGTGGCGATCAAGTGTCTCGCACAGCAGGCGGCAGCGCTCGAAGTCGGGCGCGTAGCTTGCCGTCACGATGGCCGCCGTCGGTGTC
>NZ_RZOL01000101.1:0-16569 GCF_004022985.1 Mesorhizobium sp. M7A.F.Ca.ET.027.02.1.1
AGCCTCTCCTGCGCAGCGAATTGAGCGAGGAGCGCATCATGGCGCTGGCCACGGGGGAGGAGATGGCGTGACCGAAGCGGCCATGGAGATCGGCGGTGTGAACCGCAATGACCGCTTTACGCGCGGCAGCAGGCTTGTCGATGTCCTGTCGAAGGCGGGGCTCGCCTTCGCTATCCTCGCCGTGATGCTCTACGGCTCCTTCGTCAGCCCCGCCTTCTTCACATCAGGCAATTTGCTCAACGTCCTGACCTCGATGTCCATCGTCGGCATCGTCGTCGTCGGCATGACCTTCGTGCTCGTGGTCGGCGGCCTGGCCGACCTCTCGGTGCCGGCCACCATCGCCTGCGGCGCCATCCTGTCGCTCGGGCTGCAGCCGATGATCGGGCCGCTGCCCGCATTCGTCCTGGCCGTCGGCCTTGCCGGCCTCATAGGCCTGCTCAACGGCGTCTTGGTCGGCTATGTCGGCATCAACCCCATCATCGCCACGCTCGGCATCGGCACGATCGGACTGGGCATCGTCCAGGCGGCTGTCGGCGGCGTCATCGTCTATGGCAGCAATCCCGCTTCCGCCGAGTTCGCCAAGGGCCGGCTGTTCGGCATTCCGGTCGTGGTGCTGATCTTCCTGGTCATCGCCCTTGTCGGCCATTTCGTGCTGTCCCGCTCCTTCTGGGGCAGATGGACGCTTGCCACCGGCGGCAATTACAGCGCCGCCGAGGCAAGTGCGGTTCCGGTGCAGGCCGTGAAGGCTGGCGCCTTCGTGATCACAGCACTCGCTTCCGGCATCAGCGGCGGCCTGCTCGGGCTGACGCTGCAGAGCGCGCGGCCGCTCATCGGCGGCGGCTACGAATTCAGTGCCATCACGGCGGTGGTGGTCGGCGGCGTGTCGATCGTCGGCGGCTTCGGATCGGTGCCACGGGCCATCGCCGGCCTCATCTTCGTGCAACTGCTGACCAACGTCATGGTGCTCGACGGTGTGCGCACGCCGATCCAGGGTTTCGTGCTCGGCATCCTGATCGTCGGCGCCGTTGGCATGGATGCGGCGCTGCGCAAGCGGGGCGTGTCGTGATGCGTTTTCTTTCGCTTGTCTCGCAGTATCGCGTCATCGTCATTCTCGGTCTGACGCTCGTCATTTCCGCGCTGGTGGTCCCCGGCTACCTCTCGGCATCGACCCTCGGCCTCGGCCTCGACCGGGCGGCGACAATCGGCCTGATCGCGATCGGCCTGACGGTGCTTTTGATATCGGGCCAGATCGACCTCTCCGGTGGCGCGGTGTTTGCCCTGGCCGGCATCGTATCGGTCATCCTGCAGCGAGAGATCGGCATCCTGCCTGCCGGGATCGTCGGCATCCTGGTCGGTACCCTGGCAGGCGCCGTCAACGGCATGCTGGTCGTCGGCCTGAAGGTGAATTCGCTCGTGCTGACGCTCGCGACGATGCTCATCTTCCGCTCGCTCGCGCACTGGATCACCAACAGCCAGCCGGTGACCGGAACCGACATCATGCTCTCCCTGGCGCTGGCCAAGATCTATCTCGATGTCTTCACCCTCCGCAGCGCGCTGTTCATCGCCCTGATCGTGCTGCTGCATTTCTGGCTGACGCGCACCATACCTGGGCGCAACGTCTTTGCGGTGGGATCCAACCCGGCGGCTGCCAAGGAAAGCGGTATCGCCTCGGACCGTATCGTTTTTCTCGGCTTTGTCTTTGCCGGCACGCTTGCCGGCCTGGCGGGGGTTCTCCAGAGCCTCGTCACCAACACCGGCTCGCCTGTCTTCGGCTCGGAACTGACGGTTGCCGTCATTGCCGCGGTCGTTGTCGGCGGGACTCGTCTCGAAGGCGGCAGGGGATCCGCGCTCGGTACGCTCGGCGGCGTGCTGACGATCGGCTCGCTGACCATCGCGCTGGAGTTCCAGTCCGTTCCCGCATACGTCCAGCAGGTCGTGTCCGGGCTTATCCTGATCCTGCTCGTCGTGCTCGATCGGGCCGTTACCACCAAGGGGAGGGCTCCGGGCACGCGCCCGGCGCTCGTTCGCGACAATCCAATCACTCAAGGAGGAACCACATGATTGGGAGGAAACACATGATTGGCAAGAAAAGCATGCTTCACGTCGCCGCCCTGGCGGCTGTGCTGGCATCGACGGGCTGGGCCAGCGCCAAGACGGTCTGCTACGTGACGGCAGCGGATTCGCATGCCTACGCGACGCCGGCCAACAAGGCGCTTCAGGCGCGCGCCGCGGAACTCGGCATCGAGATCCTGAGCCTCAGCCAGGATTTTGATGTCCAGAAAGGCACCGAGCAGCTCAACACCTGCGTTGCGCGCAAGGTCGACGGCATCATCCTGTGGCCGCTCGACCCGCAGGCATACATACCGGGGCTGGCGCGCGCGCAGCAGGCGAACATTCCGGCGATCCTCATCAATTCACCGATGAGCGACGATGCCAAGCCGTTCATCAAGTCGTTCACCGGGCCTGACGTCTACGAGGAAGGCAAGCTGGCGGCGGACTCGCTGAGCAAGGCGCTCGGCGGCAAGGGCTCCGTCGTCATCATCGCCGGCCAGGCCGGCAACGGCACCACGATCGGACGCGTCAGCGGCTTCACCGACCGTCTCAAGGAAACCAATGCAGACATCAAGGTGCTCGACACGGTCAACGCCGACTTCGACCAGCAAAAGGCGCTGGTGGTCAGCCGCGATCTGATCACACGCTTCGGCGACCAGATCAGCGGCGTCTACGCCAATGACGACACGATGGCCCGCGGCTTCATCGACGCATGGAAGGAGGCCAACCCCTCCAAGGCCGCACCGCCGATCGTCGGCATCAATGGCCAGAAGGATGCGTTCGAATCGATCCGCACCAATGAAATGTACTCGACCATCGTCCAGTCCCCCGTCGAGGATGGCCGCCTGGCGGTCAACACGATGGCCGAGATCATCGACGGCAAGCAGGTCAAGGACCGGCTGCCCATCCCGCTGACCGTCGTCACCAAGGACAACGTCAACGCGGTCGAACCAGCGTTCTGATACGAGGAGGCCGGCCCGGTGTATTCGGGCCGGCCTCCTTTTCTTCCAGAGAGAGAAATTCTAATAGCGGCGGCAGAATTGGAATAAACTAACTCTACAGAGTTTGTGGAATAAGCAATCTGCACTGGCGATCTGGTTTCCACCCGGACAGGACCACGCCATGCCCACTCTTTCGCATCAGCTACTCACCAAAGCAGGCATATCCGGCCGCCTTCGTCAGGCAGCGGGAGAGAGGCCATGAGCCGGGTCGTGCCAGACCGCATCAAGGTGCTCTGGTTTCTGCCGACGCATGGCGACAGCCGTTATCTTGGCACGGCCGAGGGCGGCAGATCGGTCGATCTGCCGTATCTGACTCAAGTGGCGAAGGCGGCCGACACGCTCGGCTACTATGGCGTGCTGTTGCCGACCGGCCGCTCGTGCGAGGATTCCTGGGTGATCGCATCGGCTCTTGTGCCGATGACCGAACGCTTGCGTTTCCTTGTCGCCGTGCGGCCCGGTTTGCAGTCGCCAACGCTGACCGCGCGCATGACTGCGACGCTGGATCGCATCTCCAATGGCCGCCTGCTGATCAACGTCGTCACCGGCGGCGATCCGCTGGAGAACAAGGGCGACGGCATTTTCCTGTCGCATGCCGAGCGCTACGAGGTGACGCAGGAATTCCTTCGGATCTACAAGCGGGTGCTGAGCGGCGAGACGGTCGAACATGAGGGCAAGCATTTCCGCATCGAGGATGGAAGGCTGCTGTTTCCGCCGATGCAGACACCCTATCCCCCGCTCTACTTCGGCGGCTCGTCCGACGCTGGGTCCGTGGTGGCGGCGCAGGAGATCGACAAATATTTGACCTGGGGAGAGCCGCCAGCCGATGTCGAGCGCAAGCTGGACGGCATGCGTGAACTGGCGCAGAAGGCCGGCCGCAAGCTCTCCTTCGGCATTAGGCTGCATGTCATCGCGCGCGAAACCACCGAGGAGGCCTGGGCCGCTGCCGACAGGCTGATCAGCCGGCTCGACGACGCGACGATCGCCTCGGCTCAAAAAGTCTTTGCCCGCATGGATTCGGTCGGCCAGGCGCGGATGAGCGCACTGCATGGCGGCAATCGCGCTAAGCTCGAGATCGCGCCCAATCTGTGGGCCGGCGTCGGCCTGGTGCGCGGCGGCGCAGGGACCGCACTTGTCGGCGATCCCGACACGATCGCCGAGCGCATCGACGAGTACCGGCGCCTCGGCATCGATACCTTTATCCTTTCCGGCTATCCGCATCTCGAAGAAGCCTATCGCTTCGGTGAGCTGGTGCTGCCGAAACTGCCGACCGACCATCTGGTCAAGGCAGCCGGCTCTTCCGTCAACACCGGTCCGTTCGGCGAAACCATCGCCGGCGACCACCGGCCGAAGTCGCTCGCCAGCGCCTCGTGAACTTGCTTCCTGCGTCCTCGCGGTTGCGCGTCGCCATTATTGGCGGCGGCTTTTCCGGCGCGGCGGTGGCGTGGCACCTGGCGCGAGCACCTCAATCGGAGCGCCTGTCGATTTCCGTCATCGAGCCGCGACCAGCGCTCGGCGGCGGCCTTGCCTATTCCAGCGAGGAACCGTCGCACCGGGTCAATGTCCCCGCAGTCAGGATGAGCATGGCTCCCGACGACCCGCAGCATTTTGCACGCTGGTTGACTGGCAGCGGAAAACTCGAACACGACCCGGATGCCATCTGGAAGAACGGCGACGCTTTTCCGCGCCGGCGCGTGTTCGGCCGCTATGTCGCCGAGCATCTGGCGCCGTATCTCGGTTCCGGCCTTGTTCATCATGTTCAAGGTTCCGCCATACGCGTGACGCGCGATGCCAGTGGCGCGGGCTGGACCGTGCATACGTCCAGTGGGTTGGTCGCTGCCGATATCGTCGTCCTGGCAGCGACGCACCCACAGCCCGCGATTCCAGCCGCGCTGATCCATCTGACGGAAGCACCGGGTTTCATCGCCGACCCGTATGCACCAGCGGCGCTTGCCGCGATTGGTCCGGAGGCGTCGGTGCTGATCGTCGGCTCCGGGCTGACCTCTGCCGACATGGTCACCGAACTCGACCGTCGTGGCCATCGCGGCCGCATCCTCGCGCTGTCGCGCCGCGGCTTACGCTCGCGCGGACACCCCGATGTCAGGGGCGAGCCTTTTGGCGATTTTGCATCCGCGCCGGCCACGACGGCGCTCGGCCTGCTCAGGGCCATTCGCGCGACGCTGACAGCTGCGAGAGCGGCCAATGTCAACTGGCAGGCGGTCTTCGACCAACTGCGCCTGCAGGGGCCGGTGCTGTGGGCCGCACTTGCCCCGCCGGAGCGGGCAAGGCTGGTCCGCCGGCTGCGCGTGTTCTGGGACGTGCATCGCTTCAGGATCGCTCCGCAGGTGGCGGCGGTGCTCGACCGGCGTCATGCGGCCGGCACATTCGACACCATTGCCGCCAGGCTTGTCGCGTCGAACGATGAGGACGGCAGCCTGGCTGTCAGCTTCCAACGACGCGGGCAGACACGGATCGAGACGACGCGCTTCGATGCCGTCATCAACACTACGGGTCCGGCTCATGGGCAGGCATTACAGCTGAACCCGGCGCTAAGCTCGCTGGCGGAAGCCGGCTTGATCAGGACGGACCAATATGGACTTGGCATCGAGACAAGTCTCGACAGCCGCGCAATCGGCTCGGACGGTGAGGCGGTTGCGACACTCCTGGTCGCCGGCCCGCTGGCACGAGGCACTTTCGGCGAGCTCATGGGTCTGCCGGAAGTTGCACGCCATGCCCAGGCGGTCGCGGGGGAAATTGCCAAGCTGCTGGTTACGCTACCGTCAGCGCAGGCGATCGGCGCCCATGCCGCGCATGGCCCTCTTGCGGGCTGACATCTGCAGGCCGGGTTCGGCAGCGAAAATTGGTATTTCCGTCCCAAGAGAGCCCCAAAAACGGAAAATCCTTCTTTGTATATATATTCTATAAACATAATAAATATCGGCGAAGTCCGGTTGCGGCCGGATCGATCAATGACACGGCCTGAATGGGAGACATTTCATGGCACACGCAGAGACCGACGCGATCAAGTTTGCCTACTGGGTGCCGAATGTTTCGGGCGGCCTGGTGATCTCCAACATCGAGCAGCGCACCAACCATTCGGCCGAGTATAACCGCAAGCTGGCGCAGATCGCCGAGAGGTCCGGCTTCGACTACGCGCTCAGCCAGATCCGTTTCACCGCTGGCTACGGCGCCGACGAACAGCATGAATCGGTGGCGTTCAGCCATGATCTGCTGGCGGCAACCACCACGCTCAAGGTCATCGCGGCGATCCTGCCCGGACCATGGAACCCGGCGCTGGCGGCCAAGCAGATCGCCACCATCAGCTACCTGACCAACGGCCGCGTCGCGATCAACCTTGTCTCCGGCTGGTTCCGCGGCGAGTTCCACGCCATTGGCGAGCATTGGCTCGACCATGACGAGCGCTACCGCCGCTCGGAAGAATTCATCCGTGCGCTGCGCGGAATATGGACTGAAGACAGCTTCACCTTCCGTGGTGATTTCTACCGCTTCAACGAATATTCGCTGAAACCGAAGCCGCCGCAGCCGCTGCCCGAAATCTTCCAGGGCGGCTCGTCGCGCGCCGCGCGCGACATGGCATCGCGCGTCTCGGACTGGTACTTCACCAACGGCAACACGCCGGCCGAAATCGCCAAGCAGGTCGACGACCTCAGGGCCAAGGCGAAGGCCAACAACCATTCCGTCAAGGTCGGCGTCAACGCTTTCGCTGTCGTTCGCGAGACCGAGGAGGAGGCCAGGACGGTGCTCGCCGAAATCATCGCCAAGGCCAATCCCGAAGCGGTCAATGCTTTCGGCCATGAGGTCAAGAACGCCGGTAAGGCCTCGCCGGAAGGTGAGGGCAATTGGGCGAAATCGTCCTTCGACGACCTGGTCCAGTACAATGACGGCTTCCGCTCCAACCTGATCGGCACTCCCAGGCAGGTTGCTCAACGCGTCGTCGACCTGAAGCGCGCGGGTGCGGATCTCATCCTGCTCGGTTTCCTGCACTTCCAGGAAGAGGTCGAGTATTTCGGCAAGCATGTCATCCCGCTCGTTCGCGAACTGGAAGACGCCGAGGCAGCGGCGTCGCTGGCGGCGGAATAGTCACCCGCACAGGTTGGCCGGAGAGATTCCGGCCAGCACACGCATGGAAGCTACCCGGCGCGCTCGAGCCATCGAGGACAATTGGAATGCCTCTGCCCACTTATACGCTCGGAGTGATGGAGGCTTCCGCCTATGCACCGGAGGTCTTTGCGCGCGGCCTGCCGTCAAGCCCACGGCCGGAGCAGTCGTTCGAAGATGTCGCCAAGCCGGCAGGGGCCGTTGCCGGCGCTGCCTCAGCATTGCTTTCGCTTCAGGGCATCAGCCTGTCCTTTGGCGGCGTCGTGGCACTGGCCGATATCGACCTGTCGGTTCTACCAGGCGAGATCCGCGCCATCATCGGCCCTAACGGCGCCGGCAAGAGCTCGCTGATCAACGTCATCAGCGGCGTCTACAGGCCGGATCGCGGTCATGTCCAGCTCGACGGTACCTTCTATGCCCAGGTCCCGACGCAGCGGCTGGCCCATCTCGGCGTCGCCAGAACCTTCCAGAACCTTGCACTGTTCAAGGGCCTCAGCGTCCTCGACAATGTCGCCTCTGGCCTTGCCTACAAGGTTCGCTCCAACTTTGCCGGCCAGGTGCTCGGCATCGGCCGCTCGCGTGGCGAGCAGCGCGATTCACGCAGCCGTGCCGAACAGGTCCTCGAATTCCTCCATCTCACCGCCATTCGCGACCGTCTTGTCGGCACCTTGCCTTATGGGCTGCAGAAGCGTGTCGAATTGGCCCGCGCTCTGGTGGCCGAGCCGCGCCTGCTTTTGCTCGACGAGCCGATGGCCGGCATGACAGCGAGCGAAAAGAGCGAGATGGCGGCTTTCGTCCGTGCCGCGCGCGATCGTTTCGCCACCACCGTGGTGTTGATCGAGCACGATGTCGGCGTCGTCATGGGTCTGTCCGATCGCATCGCCGTTCTCGACTACGGCCGCAAGATCGCCGACGCCACGCCCGATGAGGTCAGGAACGACCAGCGCGTCATCGATGCCTATCTCGGCGTCGCCTCGGACAATGAAGACGGGGCAGGCATATGATCGCCGGTTTCGACTACCAGTTCTTCATCGAAGTGCTCGTCGGAGGGCTGCTCTCAGGCGTCATGTATTCGCTTGTCGCGATCGGCTTCGTGCTGATCTACAAGACCTCGGGCGTGCTCAATTTCGCGCAAGGCGCGATGCTGCTGTTCGCCGCACTCACCTTCGTCAGCCTTGTCGAGCGCGGCGTTCCCTTCGCGCTGGCGCTGGTGATCACCTTCGCCATCATGGTGGCGATGGGTGTCGCCATCGAGCGTACGGTGCTGCGGCCGCTGACCAACAAGCCGCCGATCACGCTGTTCATGGCAACGCTTGGCCTGTCCTACATCATCGAGGGCGCCGCCCAGCTGATCTGGGGCACGCAGGTCCACGGCCTCGACCTCGGCATCGAGGACGTGCCGCTGGAAATAGGCGGCGTGCTGATCAGCCAGTTCGACATCTTCGCCGCCGTGGTTGCCGCCGGCCTGGTTCTCCTGCTGTCGCTGTTCTTCCGCTACACCCGCATCGGCCTCTCGTTCCGCGCGGTCGCGGATGACCAGTTCGCCGCTCTCGCGGTCGGCCTCAGGCTGCCCTTGATTTGGGCCACCGTCTGGGCTGCTGCCGGCCTCATCGCGCTGGTGGCGGGACTGCTGTGGGGCGCACGCCTCGGCGTGCAGTTCTCGCTGTCGCTGGTGGTGCTCAAGGCGCTGCCGGTGCTGGTGCTCGGCGGTTTCGATTCCATCCTCGGCGCCATCGTCGGCGGCCTTTTGATCGGCGCCAGCGAGAAGCTCGCCGAGGTCTATATCGGCGACTATTTCGGCGGCGGCATCGAGAGCTGGTTCGCTTATGTCGTCGCGCTCGTCTTCCTGCTGATCCGCCCTTCCGGCCTGTTCGGCCAGAAGCTCGTCGAGAGGATCTGAACGATGACCGCGATAACAAGCGATTTCGCCGCCGCGCCGGTGCTGCCGAAATGGGTCGTGCCCGTGCTTTTGCTCGCTTTCGCTTACGGCGTCGTGCCGCTGATCGGCTCAAGCTATCTGTTCGAGGCCATCCTGCTGCCTTTCCTGGCGCTCAGCCTTGCGGGCGTGGGCTTGAACATCCTGACCGGCTATGCCGGCCAGGTGTCGCTTGGCAGTGCTGCTTTCATGGCGGCCGGCGCCTTTGCCGCCTATAATTTCAACCTGCGTGTCGAAGGCCTGCCGCTGGTCGGCAGCATCTTCCTGGCCGGCATAGTGGCGGCCGCGATAGGCGTCGTTTTCGGCCTGCCGAGCCTGCGCCTGAAGGGTTTTTATCTCGCGGTTTCGACCCTTGCCGCGCAGTTCTTCGTGCAATGGGCGCTGACCAAGTTCAGCTGGTTTTCCAACAACTCGGCGTCCGGCGTCATCGACGCGCCGAGACTGTCGATTTCAGGTTTCGCGCTCGACGGCGCCATCGGCCGCTATTTGTTCGCGCTGACCATCGTCACGGTGCTGACCTTCCTTGCCTATAGGCTGGTCTCGTCGCAGACCGGGCGCAACTTCATCGCCATCCGCGACAATGAAACCGCCGCCCGCATCATCGGCATTCCGGTGCTGAAGACCAAGCTTCTGGCCTTCGCCATCTCGTCCTTCATCATTGGCGTTGCCGGCGTCATCTGGGCCTTCGCCTATCTCAGAACCGTCGAGCCGGACGGCTTCGATCTCGACCGGTCGTTCCAGATCCTGTTCATCATCATCATCGGTGGTCTGGCTTCGATCCGCGGCGCGTTTTTCGGCGCCGCCCTCATCGTGGTCTTTCCACTCGCTCTGTCGCGCCTCGGCGGTTTCCTGCTTGGCGATCTCTTCGACTCGGGCCTGCTCGACATGAGCCAGCGCATCGTGCTGGGCGCGCTCATCATCCTGTTTCTGATCCTTGAACCCGACGGGCTGGTGGCGCTGTGGGACAGGGTCCGAAGACGGCTCCTGTTCGCCTGGCAGTCGACTTGAGCTGATGCATTGAAAATGAATCCAATCCGAAAATGAACAAGGGGCCGAACCCAAGACGGCCATACCGGGAGTATCTCGACCATGACTTTCCTCAGCACAATCAAGGCGGCGGCGCTGTCTGCGGCGATGATCGTGTCGGTGGCCTTACCGGCCGCGCACGCCGACGAACAGTATTTTCCACTGCAGAGCTATCGCGTCGGGCCTTACGCGGCCGGCGGCACCGGCTTCTTCGGCGGCTTCATCGACTATCTCAACCTCATCAACATCCGTGACGGCGGCGTCAACGGCGTCAAGCTGACCTGGGACGAATGCGAGACCCAGTATGAGGTCGAGCGCGGCGTCGAATGCTATGAGCGGCAGAAGAGCCATGCCGGTGCCGCGGCCTGGAACCCGCTCTCGGTCGGCATCGCCTATGCCATGATCGATCGCATCACCGCCGACAAGGTGCCGCTGATCACGGTCAACCACGGCCGCACCGACTCCACCGACGGGCGTGTCTTCCCGTACGTGTTCCCGCTGCTACTCAATCCTTACAGCGAAACCTCGGGCATCGTGAACTACATCGCCTCCAAGGAAGGCGGCATCGACAAGCTCAAGGGCAAGAAGATCGTCGTGCTCTATCATGGGTCGCCCTACGGCAAGGAAACCATCCCGATCTATGAATTGCTGGCGCAGAAATACGGCTTCACCGTGCAGCAGATCGAGGTGCCGCATCCCGGCAACGAGCAGCAGTCGCAGTGGCTGACCATCCGTCGCGCCAAGCCGGATTTCGTCGTCCTGCGCGGCTGGGGCGTGATGAACCCGGTGGCGCTGAAGACGGCGGTCAAGGTCGGCTTCCCCGTCGACCATATCGTCGGCAATGTCTGGTCGAATTCCGAAGAGGACGTGATCCCCGCCGGCGACGCCGCCAAGGGCTACACCGCCATCACCACGCAGGCTTCCGGCAACTCCTACCCGGTGGTGCAGGAGATCGTGAAGACGGTCTATGGCGCCGGCAAGGGTAACCTTGAAGACAAGGCGCGCATCGGCTCGGTCTACCACAATCTCGGCATCGTCAACGGCATCCTCAATGTCGAGGCGATCCGGGTTGCGCAGGAGAAGTTCGGCCACCGCACGCTGACCGGCGACGAGGTCCGCTGGGGCTTCGAGCATCTCAAGCTCGATCCGGCCAAGGTCGAGGCGCTTGGCGCCAAGGACCTGTTCCATTCGATCAATGTCAGCTGGGACAACCATGAAGGCGAAGGCTACGTGACCTTCCAGCAGTGGGACGGCAAGAAGTGGAACGTCGTCTCCGACTGGATCGCGCCGGACTGGGCGTTGCTGCGGCCGATCATCGAGAAGTCCGCCGAGGCCTACGCCGCCGAGAAGGGCATCAAGCTGCGCACCGCCGACGATGCCAATGCTGTGACCACCAACTGATCAGTCAGTGCCGGGCGTCGCGGACCAAGTTTCCGTGGCGCCCCGGCC
This sequence comes from Mesorhizobium sp. M7A.F.Ca.ET.027.02.1.1, assembly GCF_004022985.1. Classification (NCBI taxonomy): domain Bacteria; kingdom Pseudomonadati; phylum Pseudomonadota; class Alphaproteobacteria; order Hyphomicrobiales; family Phyllobacteriaceae; genus Mesorhizobium; species Mesorhizobium sp. M7A.F.Ca.ET.027.02.1.1. The sequence goes on from NZ_RZOL01000101.1 coordinate 11,581, forward strand.
TCTTTCGGTTTCCGAACCGTGAAAGAACAGCCTATGCCGAACGATGACGTCATTCTTGCCATGGACGCGGTCCATGCCACCTACAACCACGCCGTCACGGCGCTGCATGGCGTCAGCTTCGAGCTCAGGCGCGGCCAGATACTGGCATTGCTCGGTGCCAATGGCGCCGGCAAGACCACGACGCTGAAGGCCGTCTCCAATCTGCTGCCGGCCGAACGCGGGCAGGTCAATGCCGGCACCATCCGCTATGAAGGGTCCGATGTCTCGCGCCGCAAACCGGGTGACCTGGTGCGCGCCGGGCTGGTTCAGGTGCTGGAAGGTCGCCACTGCTTCAAAAGCCTCACCGTCGAGGAGAATCTGATCGCCGGCGGCATCGGCCGCAGCGGGAGCCGCGCCGAGATCAATCAAGACCTCGAGCGGATCTACGGCTATTTCCCGCGCCTCAGGGAGAAGCGCCGGACATTGTCCGGCCTGACCTCCGGCGGTGAACAGCAGATGACCGCCATCGGCCGGGCGCTGATGTCGCGACCGCGTTTGCTGGTTCTCGACGAACCGTCGATGGGGCTCGCACCAATCATCGTCCAGGACATCTTCCAGAGCTTGAGAAAACTCAACCGCGAGACCGGCCTATCCATCCTGGTCGCCGAGCAGAACTCGGCGGTGGCGCTGCGATATGCCGACCATGCCACGGTGCTGGAGAACGGCGTTTCCGTTCTCGCCGGAGCAGCCGCCGAGCTTCGCCAGCGCGAGGACATCAGGGCCTTCTATCTCGGTCAATCAACCCCCGGGCAACAGGTGTCACCCGCCACCAAGCCCGCCCATCTCCACGCCGTTGCCTGAGCCAAAATCCCAAGGAGCAGTGAAATGACCGTTTCGACCGTCAAAACCGACAAGGCTTCCGCCGCCGTGCCGCCAGTCGCAAGGCCGACCGCCCCAGCGCACATCATCAAGGATGATGCCGAGGCGATTGCGATTGCCCACGCACTCGCCGCCGAATTCGTGAAGGACTCCTCCCAGCGCGACCGCGAGCGGATCTGGCCGGTCGCCGAACTCGATGCCTTTTCGCAAAGCGGCCTGTGGTCGATCAATGTACCCAAGGCATTCGGTGGGCCGGAGGTGTCCTATGCGACGTTGGCGAAGGTAATCGAGATCATCTCGGCGGCGGATTCCTCGATCGGCCAGGTTGCGCAGAACCATCTCGGTGTTGTCGCCGCCATTCGCACCGTGTCCGACGCGGACCAGCAGAAGCTGCTGTTTGCCGAAGCGTTGAAAGGCACGCGGTTCGGCAACGCCTTTTCCGAGTTCGGCTCCAAGCGCGCCGCCGATTTTGAGACCCGCTTCACCGATGCCGGCGATCATGTGGTTGTCAACGGCCGCAAATTCTATTCGTCCGGCGCGCTGCTTGCCCATCTCGTGCCGATCGTGGCGCTCGATGACGAGGGCCGCGCCTGGTATGCGATCGCCGACCGTGCCGCACCCGGGCTGACGGTCATCGACGACTGGTCGAGCTTCGGCCAGCGCACGACGCTGTCCGGCACCGTTATCATCGACAACGTCAAGGTGCCGAAGACCCATCTGGTACCCGGCTACAAGGGCTACGACAGGCCGACCGCCGACGGCGCCATCTTCCAGATCATCCAGGTGGCGGTCGACACCGGCATCGCCCAGGCGGCGATCGACGAGACCGTCGATTTCGTCAGGACCAAAAGCCGCGCCTGGATCGACAGCGGCGTCGACAATGCCTGGGACGATCCCTACACCATTCAGGCCATCGGCGACCTGACGCTGCGCCTGCACGCGGCGCAGGCGCTGCTCGAAAAGGCCGGTCATGCGATCGACCGGGCAGTGATCGATCCGACCGCCGAGACCGTCGCGCATGCCCAGATCGTCACCGCCGAGGCAAAAATCCTGTCGACCGAGATCGCCATTGCCGCAACCAACAGGCTGTTCGAACTTGCGGGAACCCGCTCGACGCTGGCCGAATACAATCTCGACCGGCATTGGCGCAACGCGCGCACGCACACGCTGCACGATCCGGTGCGCTGGAAATATTCCATCCTCGGCAAATATTTCCTCAACGGCGAAAATCCGCCGCTGCACGCCTGGAGCTGATTCCCACCGGCGGGCGGGCGGCCTGCCACGTCAAACCTTCGACCATCCAAGAGGCCCTCTGCCATGTCAAATCCAACAGTCGTCGGCTTTTCCGGCAACATCACCAGGCCGTCAAAGACGCGCGCCTTCGTCGACCTGGTCACCAGGGACATCGCCGCCAGCCACGGCCTATCGGCGAGCACCTATGATATCGAGGATCTCGGCCCGTCGCTGGGCACGGCGAAATGGGCCCGCGATCTCGACGGCCAGGCGCGCGCGATCCTGGAACAAATCCTCGCCGCCGACGTGCTCGTCGTCGGCTCGCCGACCTACAAGGGCAGCTATACCGGCCTGTTCAAGCATTTCTTCGATCTGATCGATCCGGCAGCGCTGCGGGGGAAGCCCATCGTGTTGACGGCGACCGGCGGTGGCGAGCGCCATGCCTTGATCGTCGAGCATCAGCTGCGGCCGCTGTTCGGCTTCTTCGAGGCTTTCGCGCTGCCGACCGCCGTCTACGCCACCGACAAGGATTTCACCGACGGTGTGCTGCGCTCCGAGGCGATCCTGAAGCGTGCGGCACAGGCGGTTGACGAGGTCGGCTTCGTGCTGGCCAACCGCTCGGCCGGCAGGATCGCCGCTGAATAGGCTTTGTCACCAGATTGCGATCGAAACAGGCGAGGGCAGCGCCCTCGCTTACCCGCAATTTACGACCGCCCGCTAAAAACGTTCCTGTCTGATTCGTCTGGGACAGGAACGTCATGAGCAAAGCCCTCACATCCTTCGCACTGGTCGCCGTGCTGACCGCCTTGCTCATGGCGTTGAGCCTGGCTGTGGCCAGGCACGGCTATCCCTATGGCGCGATCGGCGTCAGGCGCCTTGACGGCATTGCCGACGCCGGCGTGTTCATCCCGATTGCCGCTGTCTATTTCTTCAGCGCGATGCTGATGATGATCCTGCCGATCAGGGCGGCCGGCATCGTCCTGACCCATGCCGCCGACGCCCTTTTCTGGACCGTGATCGCGCTGTTTGCGACCATCGTCGGCTGTCTGGTCGCCAGATGGGCGTTCGGGCAGGGCAGCGCCGTGTGGGCGCTGCTGAACTGGCGGTTCCTGTTTGCCGCGGCGATCGTCGGTTGTCACTTCGTCATGAACGAGCTGCGCCGCAATGTGCTGCTGCGCAGCCTGTTCTTCGTGGTCTTTGCCGCCGCGACGCTGGCCTGCCTGTTTTGGTCGTTCACGCTCTGACGTGTCGCCGGTTAGTCGGCTGATCCGGTCGCGATGTTGCCGGCGGCCGTTTCCATCCATGTCCAGAGATAAGTGGCAAGGCCGCGGTCGACATGGATGCGCAGCTTGCCGTCAAGACGATAGACGACGGCGCTGATGCCGGCGAAGGAAAGTGCTGCACTGGCACTTGGCTTCGCGGGATCGAGCGTCGTTCCACGCGCGATGAAAGCGTCGAGCGCCATGCCCTCGGCCTCGAATATTTGCAACCCAGCGCTGATCGCCGTCACCGCGAACCCGTCTGCATGCCAGCCCGTGGCGATGGCGAGCGGGCTCTTCGATACGACGAGCAACCGGTCGCGCGCCAGCCGCGCCGCGTAGCGGTCGCCCTGTGCGATACCAAAGGCACCCACGCCAGTCCCGCCGATGCTGGAAGCCCGTGTCCACGCGTCGAGGTCGCCGCTGACCATCAACTGGTTGAGGTCGAGGACGGCTCGTATCGCAAGGCCCGGCGTGGTGATGGCCGCGCTCTGCCAGTCCGGTGCAACAGACCATTTTTCCGCGAGATCACGCATGCAGCCGGTCTCCTGCCGGGTCAAAGGCGCAAGGGGCGGTAATTGTCGCCTTGCTGATCTTGCCGAGATGCTGGATTTCGATCGTTTCGCCGTGACGCGCCGCGCCGCGCTCGATCAGGCCAAGCGCCACGGCGCGGCCAAGCGTCGGGCTCTGGTAGCTCGAGGTGACAAAGCCCTGGCTGTGCAATCCGCCGTCGATCCGTTTGATGCCATGCGCACCGGTGGCCAGCGGCGCTTCGCCTTGCGGCACCGCTAGTCCGACAAGCTGCATGCGGTTGTCACGCGAGGCCTCCTCTGTGAACAGCGAGCGGCGGCCTACGAACTCGGTCTGGCGCTTGACGCGCGGACCGTCGACGCCGAGATCATGCGGCAGCGTGGTGCCGTCAGTGTCCTTGCCGATGACGATAAAGCCTTTCTCGGCCCGCAGGATCATCAGCGCCTCGAGTCCGATGACGACGGCCTCGAGCGCCTGGCCGGCCTCGCGCAGATGCGCCCATAACGGCTCGGCGCGATCGGCCCGGATCGAAATCTCGTAGCTCCTGTCGCCGGTGAAGCTGACGCGGGCAATGCGGACTTCGTTGCCGGCGTAGGTTCCATGACCGATCGCCATATGCGGAAGATCGGCGTCGCCGAGCGAGAGACCGAGATCCAGCGCTTCGAGCAGTTTTCGGGCGTTCGGTCCTGAAACTGTCAGCGTCGCCATGTCCGATGTGGCGTTGTGGATGTAGACGGCGCCGCGCCCGAAGCGGTCCTGGCGCCATTCCTCCAGCCGCGCATGCACCAAAGTGACATGCGAGGACGAGCACGAGACGACGAAGCGATGCTCGTCCAGTCGGACCAGAACGCCGTCGTCGAAGACCACGCCGTTCTCCGACAGCATGAAGCCATAGCGGCAGCGGCCCGGCTTCAGCGTCGACATGGTGTTGTAGTAGAGGAAATCGACGAACGCGGCCGCCTGCGGCCCGATCACCTCGATCTTCCCGAGGGTCGAACCATCGAACAGCGCGACCGAGTGGCGGGCACGGCGCGCCTCGTCCGCGATCGAACGTTCCGCGTCCCCGTTGCCGCCATAGTGAGCCGGGCGCAGCCAGCCGCCATATTCC
>NZ_RZOL01000102.1:0-16473 GCF_004022985.1 Mesorhizobium sp. M7A.F.Ca.ET.027.02.1.1
ATGCTGGAGCGCGGCGAGCCGTTGCCGGCGACGCCGCACGCGCGCGACACGCGCTCGATCTTCGTCAACGGCCATTATAGGCCGAAGGAGATGTGGCGTGAGGCCGGTGGTGCCGCCTTCAACCCCGGCAATTATTACTATGTCGGCGGCAATTCGAAGTTCTATGGCGCGGTGCTGATCCGCTACCGCAAGGAGGACTTTGCGGCCATGGAGCATTTCGGCGGCGTCTCTCCGGCATGGCCGTTCACCTATGACGAATTCGAGCCCTGGTATTCGAAAGCCGAACAGCTGTTTCGCGTGCGCGGTGCACTGGGCGAGGATCCGACCGAGCCGTTCCATTCGGTCCCCTACGCCTACAAGCCGGTGCCCGACGAGGCACCGATCGCCCGCGCCCGCGCCGAGCTGAAGGGCCTCGGCCTGCATCCAGCCTCGCTGCCGCTCGGCGTCGACATCGACACCTGGCTGAAAGAGGGCAAGACCGGCTGGGATGCTTTCCCGAACACCGGCCAGGGCAAGGTCGACGCGCAGACGGGTCCGCTGACGGCTGCGCTGACCGATCAGAACATCAAGCTCGAGACCGGCGCTTACGTCGAATATCTCGAAGCCTCGCCAGACGGCACGACGATATCAGCCATTCACTACCGGCAGAATGGCGAGCTGAAGAAAGTATCGCCGAAGCTGGTCATCCTGTCGGCCGGCGCGGTCAACTCCGCCGTCATCCTGCTGCGCTCGCCCACATCGGATGGCAAAGGCCTAGCCAACCGCTCCGACCAGGTCGGCCGCAATTTCATGAACCACAATTCCAGCGCCATGCTGGCGATCGACCCGCGCCGTCGCAACGATGCCGTCTACCAGAAGACCTTGATGCTGAACGACTATTACCTGTCCGACGGCAAGGGCGGCAAGCCGCTGGGGAACGTCCAGTTGCTCGGCAAGATCGACGGCAACATGCTGCGGGCCAATGTCAAATACACGCCGGGATTCGCGCTCGATTTCATGGCCGGCCACGCCGTCGACTGGTACCTGATGTGCGAGGATCTGCCCGATCCTGAAAGCCGCATCATGGTCGACGGCAAGGACATCGTCATGCAGTGGCGGCGCTCCAACATGCAGTCGCTCGACGGGCTGACCAAGGTGATGCGCGAAAATTTCCGCGCCTGCGGTTATCCCATCGTTCTGTCGCGCCCCTTCGACAAGCGCACGCCGTCGCACCAATGCGGCACGATAAAGATGGGCGACGATCCGGCGACGGCGGCGCTCGACCCTTACTGCCGCTCCTTCGACCACCGGAACCTCTTCGTCGTCGATGGAAGCTTCTTGCCCAATTCGGCCGCCGTGAACCCGGCGCTGTCGATCGCCGCCCAGGCATTGCGCGTTGCCGATCACATCCGCAAGACTAGCTTCCAATGACCCGCCCCTCCGCCATCGTCACCGGCGGCGCGCGCGGCATTGGGCTTGCCTGCGCCCAAGCACTGGCGGATGCCGGCTTCGATATTCTGGTCGTCGACCTTGCCGAAACGGCCGCTGACAGACTTGCCGCCGACATCACCAAGCGCCGCGCAAAATTCGCCTACGTCCAGTCCGACATCGCCGATCTCGCCAGCCACACCGTACTTGTCGATGCCGCGATGCGCGCCTTCGGCCGCATCGACTGCCTGGTCAACAATGCCGGCGTCGGCGCCGTGGTGCGCGGTGACCTCTTGGACCTCAAGCCGGAGAATTTCGACCGCACGCTCGGCATCAATCTGCGCGGCACCGTGTTCCTCAGCCAAGCCGTGGCCAAGGCGATGCTGGCTGCGCCAGGCGATCACCAGAGGTCGATCATCACCATCACCTCGGTCAGCGCCGAAATGGCATCGCCGGAGCGGCCGGACTATTGCATCTCGAAAGCCGGCCTTTCAATGTGGGTGAAGAACCTGGCGCTTAGGCTTGCGCCCGAAAATATCGGCGTGTTCGAGGTCCGGCCAGGCATCATCCGCACCGATATGACATCAGGCGTGACCGCCAAATATGACGCCCTCATCGACGGCGGTCTGGTGCCGGCAAAGCGCTGGGGCGAAGCATCAGACATCGGCGCGGTGGTGGCAACACTCGCTGGCGGAAAACTCGGCTTTTCGACCGGCTCGATCATCAATGTCGACGGTGCGCTCTCCGTGCCGCGGCTGTAAGTGGACAGTGTCATGACCGACTACATCATCGTGGGCGCCGGTCCGGCCGGCTGCGTTCTGGCCAACCGGCTGAGCGAGAATCCGGCAAATTCGGTCCTGCTGCTGGAGGCTGGCGGTAAGGACTGGCATCCCTACATCCACATGCCGGCAGGCTTCGCCAAGATGACCAAAGGCATCGCCTCCTGGGGCTGGTCGACCGTGCCGCAGAAGCACATGAAGGATCGCGTCTTCTGGTACACGCAGGCCAAGGTTGTCGGCGGCGGCTCGTCCATCAACGCCCAGATCTATACACGCGGCAACGCCCGCGATTACGACGCCTGGGAGAAGGAAGAGGGCCTCGCCGGCTGGGGCTATCGCGATGTGTTGCCCTATTTCAAACGCGCTGAGAACAACCAGCGCTACGCCAACGATTTTCACGGCGACCAGGGGCCGCTCGGCGTCTCGAACCCGATTGCGCCGTTGCCGATCTGCGAAGCCTATTTCCGTGCCGGCCAGGAGATGGGCATCCCCTTCAACCCGGACTTCAACGGCGCTGCCCAAGAAGGCGTCGGCTACTACCAGCTGACCCAGAAGGATGCCCGGCGCTCGTCCGCTTCAGTCGCCTATTTGAAGCCGATCCGCGCCCGCAAGAACCTGACCGTCCGAACCGATGTGCTGGTGACGCGCATCGTCGTCGAGAAGGGCCGCGCCATCGGCGTCGAATTGGTCGACAGGCCAGGCGGCGAGAAGAAAATCCTGCACGCCGAGCGCGAGGTGATCGTCTCGTCCGGCGCCATCGGCTCGCCGAAACTCCTGATGCAGTCGGGCATCGGCCCCGCGGACCATCTGAAGTCGGTCGGCATCACGCCGGTGCACCACCTGCCCGGCGTCGGCTCCAACATGCAGGACCATCTCGATCTGTTCGTCATCGCCGAATGCACCGGCGATCACACCTATGACAACTACGCCAAGCTGCACCGCACGGCATGGGCCGGCCTGCAATATCTGCTGCTGAAGAAGGGGCCGGTGGCCTCCAGCCTGTTCGAGACCGGCGGCTTCTGGTACGCCGACCCGACAGCCGCCTCGCCCGACATCCAGTTTCATCTCGGCTTGGGCTCCGGCATCGAAGCCGGCGTCGAGAAGCTGAAAAACCCCGGCGTCACCCTGAACTCGGCTTTCCTGCGGCCGCGCTCGCGCGGCACGGTGCGGCTGAAGAGCGCCGACCCGGCCGACCACCCGCTGATTGATCCGAACTACTGGTCCGATCCCTATGACCGCGCCATGTCGATCAAGGGGCTGCGGCTGGCCCGCGAGATCATGCGGCAGAAGGCGCTTGCCCCTTACGTACTGCGCGAGGTGCTGCCCGGCCCGTCACTCGCCAGCGACGACGAGCTGTTCGACTATGCCTGCCGCAGTTCCAAGACCGACCACCATCCGGTCGGCACCTGCCGCATGGGCCATGACGAGATGGCTGTCGTGACGCCGGATCTGCGGCTGCGCGGCATCGAGGGCCTGCGCGTCTGCGACGCCTCGGTGATGCCGCGCGTGCCTTCATCCAACACCAATGCACCGACCATCATGGTCGGTGAAAAGGGCGCCGACCTGGTCCTTGGCCGCGAGCCGCTGCCGCCGGCGGTGTTTTCCGGAAACCGGGCTGCTCAGCCACTGAGGGGTAAGACATGATCAGGCACTGTGTTTTCGCCAAGTTTCGCAACGATGTTGCCGCCGCCGAGCGCAAGGCGATCCATTCCGATCTCGAGGCGCTTCGACAGGTGATCGACGGCATGGACGCCGTAAAATTCAGCGCCAATGTCAGCCCGGAGCCGTTCGCACGCGGCTTCACCCACGGCTTCACCATCGATTTCCGCGATGCTGCCGCGCGCGATGCCTATCTTGTGCATGAAGCGCACCAGCGCGCCGGCGCGCGCCTGGTCGCTGCCCTGGAAGGCGGCACGGACGGACTGCTGGTGTTTGATCTCGAAATCTAGACCTCATTCTCAAGCCACGATCGAGTTCATCTACAGATCGCACCGGTCGCTCCTCATCGCACCTTCCGCCATTCCAGCGGGCGTTCGATCAAATGAGCCACGCGAAAACGTGACCACCGGTCTTCCCTGAACTGGCCGATAATTCCCCCATCGATGATGATGGAGGAAGATTTGCCCCTTAATTCGCAGCAGAAGAAGACCGTCCTCGCCTCATTCCTGGGCTGGACGCTCGATGCTTTCGATTTCTTCCTTCTGACATTCCTGCTCACCGATATCGCGACCGAATTCCACGCCGACGTGCCCGCGGTCTCCAAGGCGCTGTTCCTGACCTTGGCGACACGCTTCATCGGCGCGTTCTTCTTCGGCATGCTTGCCGACAAATACGGGCGCAAGCCGATCCTCATGCTCAACATCGTCAGCTATTCGGTGATCGGCGCGCTGGCCGCCTTCTCGCCCAATCTCGGCATATTCCTCGCCCTGCGTGCTTTGTTCGGCATCGCCATGGGCGGCGAATGGGGGCTGGGCAGTTCGCTGGCCATGGAATCCATTCCGCCGAGCGCACGCGGCATGGTCTCCGGCATCCTGCAATGCGGCTATCCGGCCGGCTATCTGCTGGCGGCGGTGGTCTATGGCCTGCTCTATCAGCAGACGATCGGCGGCTACACGATCGGCTGGCGCGCCATGTTCCTGCTCAGCTTCGTGCCGGCGCTGATCGTGCTCTTTATCCGCTCGCATGTGCCGGAATCGCCGGCCTTCGTCGAAGCGCAGAAGACGGCTCGACCTGGCATGTGGGAAACGCTGCAGAAGCACTGGGGCGTCGCGCTCTATGCCGTCGTGCTGATGATGTTCTTCAATTTCTTCAGTCATGGCACGCAGGACCTCTACCCTACCTTCCTGAAGAAGCAGCACGGCTTCGATCCGCATACGGTGAGCTGGATCACCATCGTCGCCAATATCGGCGCCATCGTCGGCGGCCTAGCCTTCGGCGCGCTGTCGGAGAAGATCGGCCGCGTTAACGCCATCACGCTGGCATGCCTGATCGCCTTGCCGTCCATCCCGCTATGGGCCTACTCGACCACGCCGTTCATGCTCGCCATCGGCGCCTTCGTCATGCAGGTCGCGGTCCAGGGTGCCTGGGGCGTCATCCCCGTGCACCTCAACGAGCTTTCGCCCGGAGCGGTGCGGGCGACCTTGCCCGGCTTTATCTATCAGGCGGGCAATCTCGCCGCGTCCTATGGCGGCCCCTATCAGGCAGGAATCGCTGAAAGCGCCGGAGGCAGCTATGGCTATGCCCTGGCGCTGTTCGCAGGCGTGGTCGCCGTCTGCATCATCGTCGTCATCCGCTTCAGCCCGGAACGACGTGGCCAGGTGATGACCGTCCTGACCTGAGCGGCGCCTAACCAAGCCTCAGCGCGACGACGCCGGCCACGATGCTGAGCGCGGCGGCACCGCGCCAGCCGGTCATTTTTTCGCCGAGAGCGAAGACCGAGATCATCATGGCAAACAGGATCGAGGTTTCGCGCAGCGAGGCCACCGAAGCGATCGGTGCTTTGGTCATCGCCCACATGACGATCCAATAGGCGGCGCCGCTGAGTACGCCGGTGAACAGCCCTGCCTTCCAGTCGCGCGCCAACACCGGCAGCGCCTTCGGCCCGCGGAAGATGAGGCACAGCACCAACGCGCCTAAAGCATCGCAGATGAACAGCCAGGCGGCATAGCTCTGCGCGGTTGCCGCCAGCCGCGCGCCACTGCCGTCCGACAGCGTATAGCTGGCGATGAAGATGGAAGTGCCGAGCGCGAAGCCAACCGCGCGCAGATTGAGTTTTTCCAGATGCGCGCCGCCACGAAACGACATCACCAGCGTGCCGGCCGACAACAGGAAGATGCCGAGCATGGCGAACGGGCCGGGAATCTCGGCAACGACGAACATGCCGCCGAAGGCTGAGAGCAGAGGTGCGGTGCCGCGCGCCAGCGGATAGGTCTGGGCGAAATCGCCGGCCTTGTAGGCGCCGATCAGGAAGGTCCGGTAGCCCATGTGGAAAACGACGGAGGCGATGATGTAGGGCCACACCTCCGCCTTCGGCACTTCGACGAAGGGCAGCACCACGAGTGCCGCCGCGCCCATGCCTAATGTCATCAGCGTGATCGACAGGAAGCGGTCGAGATGAACCTTGACCAGCGCATTCCAGATCGCGTGCATGGCAGCGGCGGCAAGCACTGCAAAGAAGACGAAAAGCGTCATGCGCGGCTCATGTGGCGATGCCCGGCGTTTCCAGGTCTATGTCCACCCGCAGCGGAAAATGATCCGAGGCAACCTCGCCGATGTCTGCACTGATCGAACGCACCCGCCCGGCGAACATGCCGCCGACGAAGCAATGGTCGAGCCGGCGCTTTGCCAGTCTGCCGTCGATGGTCTTCACATGGGTGTGGAAGTCCGGAACCGGCTCCCCGGCAACGGCGGCGGCATCGACGAAACCGCTGAGATAGGCGGCACCTCGATGGTAGGGCGTGCTGCCGACGATGCGGCGATACTCGGCGCTGTCCGGCTCCATGTTGAAATCACCCATCCAGATCGCCGCCAGCGGGTTTTCCGGCTCCGCTTCGCCGCTGGTCCAATTGCGCGTGGGCTCGTCGTCGACGCCGCTCCACGGTCCGCCATCGGACGGTGCCCGGCGATGCTCGGCCATGAGGTAGTCGATCTGCTCCAGCCGCTCCTCGGCCGCGATATGGGCGAGATGCAGCGACAACACCCGCACCGGCCCTGCCGGCGTGCGGATCATGCATTCAAGCGCGGCGTTGCGGGTGTTGAGCGGCCGCTGCGTTCGGCGCATTGGCAGCGCATGCAGCCGCGACCAGACGATCGGCAGTTTCGACAGCACCATGGTGCCGAACTGGCGGCGCCGATTGACCAGACGGCCGTCGCGCCTTTCGCTGGCGTCCATGTCGAAGGCCGGGCCGTAGACCCAGTGATGTTCGGGCAGCAGACGGGAAAGCAGCTCCGGCTGGTCGTCGTAATTGCTGCGTTGCCAGTGCCGCTCGACTTCCTGCAGCGCAATGATGTCGGCACCGGCAACGATGCGCGCGGCGCGCGAAAGATCGTAGCGGCCGTCGCCGCCGAACCCGTACTGGATGTTGTAGCTGACCAGCTTCATTGCTTATCCGGCTCAATTTCGTGTTGGCAGTAGCGGTTCGATGCCACGGTTGCAATGTGCAGGAGAATGGACGTGGCTTGGACCAGCCTTGCTTCACCGGGATCATGCACCGATCCCGAAGCACTTCGATATCTTCCGTGCGCCGGAAAACGGCGTGCGATGCCTTATGTATTCAGCGGCTGGAACCGGCCGGGTGGCGACGCCGCCAGTTCGGTCCAGTCGATCTCTTCCTCCAGGCGATGATAGGCTTCGTCGCCAATCGTCCCGTTGCGGCGCAATTCCTCCAGCGCGTCGCGCTGGCTCTTGATCGCATAAAGACGCAAGCGGTCATATTCGGTCGCCGCCTGGGCATCGTCGGGATTTTTGGCGATCTTGCGTTGAGCGGCATATTGCTCGCGCACCGCGGCCGCCGCGTCCGATGTCTTGCCGCTCAATATGTCGAGGGCGGCCTGCATGACCACAACACGCGCCTGCGCAACCTCGCGGTCGACGGTTTCGTCAGGGTCGAGGTTCAGCAGGCGCAGCAGCGGCTTCAAGCTCATGCCTTGCAGCACCAGCGTGCCGAGCACGACCGTGAAAGCAGCGAGCACGATCGGGTCGCGGGCCGGGAATTCAGCCGGCAGGGCGAATGCCGCCGCAAGCGTCACCAAACCTCGCATCCCGCACCAGCCGATCAGCACGCCGCCACGAAACGACGGAGCGTCACGCTGACGATCAGCCACGCCGAAACGGCCAAACCACCTGATGATCGCTCCGCACCCCAGCACCCAGATGAGGCGTGAGACGATGACGATGGCAAGCACTGTCCCGGCCAGGACGAACGCATCGGTCTGCCCCTGCCCGGCAAGCCTGCCGACGATCGTACGCGCCTGCAGGCCCATCAGCACGAAAGCCAGAACATTGAGCACGAAGACCGCCGTCTCCCAGACCGAATAGGAGCTGATGCGGTTTCTGGCCGGCATGCGGCGCGGTGCGGTGCGGGCGATCGTCATGGCATAGACGACTATGGTGATGATGGCCGATAGTCCGATCCTGTCAGCCAGGATCCAGACCCCGAATGTGCCGGCAAATTGCACCACAGTGCCGCTCGCCGGGTCCTCGATCCGGCCCAGCGTCATCAGAGACACCCGGCCAAGCAGGTAGCCGGCGGCAAGGCTGCCGAGCGTGGACAGCAGGATCATCGGAACGGCGCTGCTCAGCAGAATGGAACCTGCTGCCGCCGAAATCGCCATCCGGTAGATCAGCAAGGCGGTGGCGTCGTTGAGCAGGCTCTCGCCTTGCAGAATGGCAGTGATGCGGTGCGGCACCTTGAACTGGCCAAGCACGGCCGATGCCGCAACCGCATCGGGCGGCGCCACGATGGCGCCAAGCGCTATGGCCGCGGCGATCGGCAGGCCTGCCATCGCCCAGCCGGCAAGTGCGACCGTCGCTGTCGTGAACAGGACGGCACCAAGCGCCAGCAGCACAAGCGGCACCCTGTAGCGGTTGAGATCGCGCAGCGAGGTATCATAGGCGGCATCGAGCAGCACCGGCGCGATGAACAGGGCTAGCGCCAGTTCCGGATCGATCTCTATGGTCGGCACGCCAGGCACGAAGGCGATGGCCACCCCGGCCAGCGCCAGCAAAGAGGGATAGGGAACCTGTACGCGCCGCGACAGCGCCGTCAGCGCAACGGCGATCAACAGCAGAACGAGTGTCAGTTCGAAAAGCGCCATGGCCTGTTATAGCCGGGATGCGAGACGCTGGCAGTGGCAAAGCGGCTGGAAACTGTTGATTGGCCAGCAAGCTCGAGCCGATGGGAATATGCCTCGAATTGCCTTCCACCGATGCCCTGCCAAATCGACAAATGCGCCGACCGCACCGACATCGAAATCACCGATAGAGGGCTCGCTTAAACACGGACTTCCCTGCATTGCAGCCCATTGCCACGCGGACGGAAGCATCTCCCGTCTTCGCAGACCGGGATGCAGCCATTCATTTTGAGCAAGCGCATCAGCCTAGTGCAGCACCAGCATGTCGCTCGACGAGAACGAGATCTCGGCCTTTTCACCGACTGCGGGTGGCGGGGTTGCCGGGCTGTTGAAGGTGTCGAGCGAGACCGTGTTGCCACCGATGCCGACGCGAACCCGGATGACCGAGCCGAGAAAATGCACTTCGGAGATTTCTCCCGAAAGGCTGGAGTCACGGCCGGGCTGACGGCCCAGCGAAATCGCTTCCGGACGCAGCGCCAGCGACAGCGTGTCACCTGATTTGGAGCCGTTGAGCTTGCCCTTGAGCGAAACCTGTTCGGAATTGACCCGCACCGTGCCTGCAGCCGCATCGGTGACGGTGCCTTCCAGCACGTTCAGCGTGCCGACGAAATTGGCGACGAACTTGGTCGCCGGACGGTTGTAGATCTCGAACGGCGTGCCGACCTGCTCGGCTTTGCCGCCATACATGACGGCGATGCGGTCGGAGATCGACAGCGCCTCTTCCTGGTCGTGCGTGACAAAGATAGTGGTGATGCCGAGCTTCTTCTGGATCGAGCGGATTTCCTCGCGCAGCGACACGCGCACCTTGGCGTCGAGCGCCGACAGCGGCTCGTCGAGCAGCAGCAGCTTCGGCTTCGGCGCGATAGCGCGGGCCAATGCGATACGCTGCTGCTGGCCGCCCGAGAGCTGGTAGGGATAGCGATCCGCCATCTGCGGCAGCTTGATGATGCCGAGCATTTCGGCGACACGAGCATCGATGTCCGCCCTGGGCATGCCGGCGACCTTCAGGCCAAAGCCGATATTCTGCGCCACGGTCAGGTTCGGAAACAGCGCATAGGCCTGGAACACCATGCCGACATTGCGCTGGTTGGGTTTCAACCTCGTAATGTCCTTGCCGCCGACGACGATCGTGCCCGCGCTCGGCTCCTCGAAGCCCGCCACCATGCGCAGCACGGTGGTCTTGCCGCAGCCGGACGGGCCGAGGAAGGAGACGAATTCGCCGCGCTCGACGTCAAGATTGAAGTCCTCGACCACCGTTGTGGCGCCGAAGGATTTTCGAACGTGCTGGATGGAGAGGAATGGGTCGGCCATGGCGTGGTTCTCTCGATCAATTTGGGCGGTTCGCCGATTTCGGCGCGAAGCGGGACAGTATCTGGATCAGCGACATGCAGCCCCAGGTGATGGCGAAGGCGATGATGGCAAGTGCCGCCGGCTCATAGGCGCGGTTGGCGCCGATATTCTGCAGATAGGGGCCGAAGGCCGGCCGGTTGAGCAGGCTGGCCATGGTGAATTCGCCGATGACGATGGCGAAGGTGAGGAAGGCGCCCGAGAGCACCGCGATCAGCACGTTGGGCAGGATGACACGGGTGATGATCGTCCCCCAACCAGCACCAAGGATCTGTGCCGCCTCCGTCAGTGTGCGCACGTCGATGGTGCGAAGCCCGGTGTCGACGGCGCGATACATGTACGGCAGCGCCAGTGTTGCATAGCCGATGACCAGCAAGGCATTGGTGCCTGTATCGGTCGCCAGGAACGGCAGCGGCGAATTCGACCCGTACATTCTGATGTAGCCGAAGACGATGACGATGGCCGGAATGACCAGCGGCAGCAGGGTAATGAATTCGACGATCGGCCGCAATTGCGGCAGCCGAAGCCGAATCCAATAAGCGGCGGGCACCACGATCAGCACGCCGAGAATGATGGTGAAAACGGCGGCCAGTACCGAATAGCCGAAGGTGGCCTGGAAGCGGGCATCGCCCAACACGACCTTGTAGGCGTCGAAGGAGTACTCCCCGCGCCGCATGCGCATCGAGAACTCCACGGTCGCGATCAGCGGGATGAAAAAGTAGGCCGCGCCAAGAGCAAAGACGAGCCAGGCCCAGAACTTTCCCGACTTCATTTCAGCCACCTCTCGGAACGGGTCCGGAACCAGATGTAGAACACATTGGCAAGACCTGTGATGACGATCATGCCGAAGGCGATGGCATAACCGAGATGGGCATTGTGCAGCACATCTCCACGGATCTGTGCATAGAGCAAAATCGGCACGATGTTGAGCGACGAGCCGGTCAGCGCATAGGCGGTGGCGATGGCGCCGAAGGCGTTGGCGAACAACAGGATCACGGTGCCGAGGAAACTCGGCCAGATCACCGGAATGACCACCATGCGCCAGTACTGGGACATGGTCGCGCCCAGCGTCGCGGCAGCCTCGCCCCATTCCTTCTTCAGCCCGTCGATGGCCGGCACGATGATCACCACCATCAGCGGTATCTGGAAATAGACATAGGTCAGTGTCAGGCCCCAGAATGACAGGATGTTGAAGCCGTGCGCGTAGATGTTAAGGCCGAACACGGTGTTCAGGATCACCGTCGCAAGGCCGAGGCGGCCGAGCGTGGCGAGGAAGGCAAAGGCCAGCGGCACGCCGGCAAAATTGGAGGCCACGCCGGAAAAGGTCAGTGTCGCCGAACGTATCCAGTCCGGCAGGCCACCGCGCACGATGGCGATGGCAATCGCCAGGCCCGCAAATGCGCCAATCAGCGATGACGCAAGACTGATCTTGATCGAAATCCAGTAGGCGGCAACGATGGACGGTTGCGCCAGCGCTGCGATGTTCTCGAGCGTGAATTCGCCGGCATCGTTCTGGAATGCACCCAGCATCAGATAGAGCGTGGGCAGGATGAGGAACATGATGGCGAAGATGAAGAAAGGCGCGACACCAAGCCATTGTGTCGGCAGCCGCATGCTGCGTGCTTCGGCGGGAGGCGCAGTCTTCCCGGTAACAGCGTGGTCGGACAATGAGATATCGGTCATGCGCCGGCTACCGTCTTCGAGAGAAGGACCGGGCGGCCGCGAAGCCGCCCGGCATGGTGTGAGTTACTTCACGTTGGCGCCGACGACGGCATCCCAGTTCTTGGTGATGGCTTCCTTGGACTTGCCCTGCTCCTCGAGTGTCGGGAACACGGCGGACGCATAGGCTTCGGCCGGCGGCAGCTTGGCCAGGATGTCAGCCGGGATCTTGCCGTTCTTGGCGAGATCGTTGAAGCGGATCGGGTGGCAATAGCCTTTCAGCCAGCCGATCTGGCCTTCGTCCGAGTAGAGGTATTCGAGCCAGAGCTTGGCTGCATTCGGATGCGGCGCGTAGGCGCTGATCGCCTGCACGTAGACACCGGCGACAACACCGGTCTTCGGCACGACGACGTCGACGGGCGGATTGCCCTTCAGCGTGTCGCGGCCTGCGAGCGCGTTGTAGTCCCAGGTGACGAGGATCGGGGTCTGGCCCTGGGCGAGCGTCGCGGCCTTTCCGATGACCGGCACGAAATTGCCGGCGGCATTGAGCTTCTTGAAGAAGTCGAGGCCAGCGGTACCGGCAGCTTCACCAGCGGCGGCGCCTGACGACAGGCCGGCGGCATAAACCGCCTGGATCGCCTGGTTCGAGGCACGCGGATCACCGGCAAGGGCCACCGAGTTGGCGAATTCCGGCTTCAGCAGGTCGGCCCAGTCGGCCGGAGCTTCCTTGACGAGATCCTTGTTCACCTGGAAGGAAAGCACGCCGTAATAGTCGCCGGTCCAGAAACCTTCGGCATCCTTGGCGCTGTCGGGGATCGAGTCCCAGGTCGACACCTTGTAGGGCTGGATCAGGCCATCAGCCTTGGCGGTCGGGCCGAAGGACAGGCCGACGTCGATGACGTCGGGCGCCTGCGGGCCCTTGTTGTCCTTGTTGGCCTTGATCGCCTCGATCTCGTCGCCGGAACCGGCATCGGGATTGAGTTCGTTGACGGTGATTTCCGGATACTTCGCCTTGAAGCCTGCAATGACGTCGCCGTAGCCGCACCAGTCATGCGGCAACGCGATGGTGGTGAGCTGGCCTTCCGCCTTGGCGGCCTTGACGAGATCGTCCAGCGAATCCGCGGACGAAATCACCGTCGACGCGAAAAGCGCCGCGGCCGAAAGGGAAAGCACTTTCCCCGTGAATTTGAACATGTGTTCTCTCCGTTGAACTGACGCCGTTGGACGCCTGCGATGCGGTATCGTTTTCATGTGACAGCCAGATGAAAGCTTTGTGAAAGCGGCTGCTCGCAGTGCGAAAAAGTAAACTCTTTTTAACCTGATGTAGCAATCGCTCCGCGATTCTTTTTCCGGCTAATTAGTTTTTGCCTTGCCCGTCATCCTCCCCCTTGTTTTCATAGCCCCTTTTCAGATCACTTTGCGGCGCGGAAAACGCCTCAGATCGTGCCGGCGATGGCGTTTTCGAGCAAGGTCAGCGCCGCCTTCTTGGTCAGCTTGACCGGGTTGCCGCCGGCAGTCGGATCGACCACCGCCATATCGGCGATCAGCGTCTTACGCTTCTTGTCCATGTCGAGCCCCTTGATAAGGCCGGGCAGTGCATGCGGCACCTTCAGTTCCTTGCGAAGCTTGATGATGGCTTTGGCGAAGCCGTCAAAGCCGCCCTTGATGCCGCAATAGGCGGCGAGCCGGCCGATACGCTCCTCGATGGAGTCCCGGTTGAAGGCCAGAACATAGGGCATGAACACCGCGTTGGTCATGCCGTGATGGGTGTCGTAGAGCGCGCCGACCGGGTGCGACAGCGAATGGATGGCGCCGAGCCCTTTCTGGAAGGCGGTGGCGCCCATGGCGGCGGCGCTCATCATATGGGCGCGCGCAACGAGATCCCCGCCGTTGGCATAGGCCTTCGGCAGGTTCTCGAAGACCAACCTCACGCCTTCGACGGCGATGCCGTCGGCCATCGGATGGTAGCCGGGCGCGCAATAGGCTTCGAGGCAATGGGCCAGCGCATCCATGCCGGTACCGGCGGTGATGAAGCCCGGCATGCCGACCGAAAGCTCCGGATCGGCAATGACGATAGCCGGCAACAATTTGGGATGGAAGATGACCTTCTTGGTGTGCGTCGCCTCATTGGTGATGACGCCGGCGCGGCCGACCTCCGATCCGGTCCCGGCGGTGGTGGGCACGGCGATGATCGGCGCGATGGCATCCGAATTGGCGCGCGTCCACCAGTCGTCGACATCCTCGAAATCCCACACCGGCCTGACCTGCCCGGCCTGGAAGGCGATCAGCTTGCCGAGATCGAGCGCCGAGCCGCCGCCGAAGGCGATGACGCCGTCATGCTTGCCCTTCTTGAACACGGCGATGCCGGCGGTCAGGTTGGATTCGACCGGGTTCGGCCTGACCTCGGAGAAAACGCCGTAAGGGACCTTCGCATCGTCGAGGATCTCTAGGGTCGAGGCGACGACCGGCAGTTTCGCCAGTCCAGGGTCGGTGACGAACAACGGCCGCTTGATGCCGGTGGCCGCCAGCACCTCAGGCAATTCCTTGATGCGGCCGGCGCCGAAGCGGACGGTGGTGGGGTAGTTCCATTTGGAGATCAGCTTGGACATTTTTGTCTTTCAATAAATCAGATGGCTTCGCGCAGATGGAATGATTTCGGCCTGGTGAGATTGTCATAGCCGATGGCCGACAAGCCCGCGCCCTTGCCGGTGTCCTTGACGCCGGTCCAGACCAGTGCCGGATCGAGGTAGTCGCAGCGGTTCATGAACACCGTGCCGGTCTCGACGCGGTTGCCGATCGCAACCGCATGCTCGGTATCGCGGGTCCAGATCGAAGCCGTCAGCCCGTAAGGACTGTCGTTCATCAGCGCGATCGCCTCTTCGTCGTTACGCACCTTCATGATGCCGACGATCGGTCCAAAGCTCTCTTCGCGCATGACGCTCATCTGATGGTCAACATTGGTAAGCACTTCCGGCGCCAGATAGGGCGAACCGGCCTTGTCGTTAGCCACCTTCATGTTGACGTGCGCCACCGCGCCCTTGCGCAGCGCCTCGGCCTTCTGTTCACGGATCAGGTCGGCGAAGCGCGCCTGCGCCATCGGCCCCATCGTCGTCGCCTGGTCGAGCGGATTGCCGACGACATAGTTCTTGGTCTCGGCGATGAAGCCTTCGACGAATTCGTCATAGACCTTCTCGTGCACATAGACGCGCTCGATGCCGCAGCAGCACTGGCCGGAATTGTAGAAGGCGCCGTCGACCAGATTGGCGACGGCATGATCCATCTTGGCGTCAGGCAGCACATAGGCCGGATCCTTGCCGCCAAGTTCGAGGCCGAGCGTCATGAAGGTGCCCGCCGCCGCCTTTTCGATGGCGCGGCCGCCGCCGACCGAACCGGTGAAATTGACATGGTCGATCTTGCCGGAGCCGAGCAGTTTTTCGGTCTGCGCATGGTTCAGCACGACATTCTGGAACACGCCCTTGGGCAGGCCGACCTTGTCGAACGCCTGCTGAAAACGCTCGCCGACCAGCAGCGTCTGCGCCGCATGCTTGAGCATGACGGTGTTGCCGGCCATCAGCGCCGGCACGATGGTGTTGACGGCGGTGAGATAGGGATAATTCCACGGCGCGATCACCATGACCACGCCGAGCGGGTCCTTCTTCACATAGCGGCGGAAGCCGTCCTTCGGGTTGGAGGCAGGCACCGACTTGAGCGCCTGCTCGGCGATCTCGACCATATAGGTGGTGCGTTCCCTGACGCCGCCGAACTCGCCGCCGTAGCGTACGGGCCGCCCCATCTGCCAGGCGATCTCCGGCACGATCTCGTCTGATATCGCGACCAGCGCTTCCAGCATGGCGAGCATGTACTTGCCGCGCTCGACGATTGGCGTCAGCCCCCACTTCTCCTGAGCCGCCTTGGCACGCTCGACCGCGGCATTGATCGCCTGGTCGGTCGCGATCGGTCGCTCGGCATAGATCGAACCGTCGATGGGGGATATGAGTTTGACCGTCTCGGTCATTTTGTAAGTCCTCGTATTCTACAACAAAATCGTATGGCCTGGCGCTGCCCCTCATCTGCCTGCCGGCACCCTCTCCCCCACAGGGAGAGGGTAAGAGTGAAGGGGCGCCGACGAACCGTCGATACCTAGTACCGCTCGAACCCTCTGTGCAGTTCCCAATCCGTGATGCGGCGGTCGTATTCAAGCTGCTCCCACTTTGCGGTGTGGACATAATGTTCGAGCACATCCTCGCCGAGCGCCTGCTTGAGCATCTTCGACTTCGCAAGCGTCTCGGTGGCATCGCGCAGCGTCTTCGGAATCTCCGGCAGGCGCGATGCCTGATAGGCATCGCCGACGAACGGCTTCTGCAATTCCAGCTTCTCGTCGATGCCCGCAAGGCCGGCGGCGATCAGCGCTGCGAACGCAAGATACGGG
>NZ_RZOL01000103.1:0-16337 GCF_004022985.1 Mesorhizobium sp. M7A.F.Ca.ET.027.02.1.1
AACATACAGTCAATATCTTTCCGCGGGTACGGCCATTGCTCGGCGATTGACGATGCGCCCGATGAGATGGTGACTGAGTGAGCAGGCAGAAAGACGTTTAGCCGCGATACCGGACGCGTCAGGCCGTGGAGGCCGAAATGCTCGCGGCCGCAATTCGCTGGCGGAACCAATCGAAGGTGCGCCCGATGCCTTCCTGATAGCTCGTCCTCGCTTCCCAGCCAGGAAGGACATGCCTCGCCAAAGTCAGGTCCGGACACCGATTTGTCGGATCCTGGGGAGCTGGAGGGTGGTGCTCGATGCGGCTGCCGGGGACAAGCGATCTTACGAATTCCGCGATGCGCAGGACCGAAACCTCGTGGTCGTTGCCAATGTTCAGAGGACCGCGATGCGAGATGCCGTCGCGCCAGAAGTAACGTTCCAGCCCCTCGACGATATCGTCGACATAACCCCAACTGCGCGATTGGGAGCCGTCGCCATAAACCGTCAGAACCCCGGTTGTCAGTGCCTGGATGGCAAAATTCGAGACGGCGCGTCCATCGTCGATGCGGGTTCGTGGCCCATATGTGTTGAAGATCCTGACGACGCGAATGTCGAGCCCGCCGACCCGCTGCTGCTCGAACAGCAATGCCTCTGTGCAGCGCTTGCTTTCATCATAGGAAGCCCTGGGACCGGTGCAGTCCACCGATCCCCTGTAACTCTCGGGTTGCGGTGAAACCAGAGGGTCGCCATAGACTTCCGAGGTCGAGGCGAAGCAGAAGCGACCGCCGGGCTTGAGCAGCGTCAGAAGATTGAGCGCGCCGCCGATATTGGCCTTGATCGTGCGTACCGGCTCGCGCATGTACCAAAGCGGCGACGCCGGCGACGCGAGATGGATGATCTCATCGAAGCGCTGAAGGGATGAAAAGCTTTCGGCGTCGGCAATCTGCAGATCGAAACGCGGATCGGCGACATGCGCGATGTTGTCTCGCGTCCCGGTCCAAAGATTGTCGACGACGACCAGCTTTTCCAGATCGCTTCGCCGCAACAGACGGTCGACCAGATGCGAGCCCAGGAAACCGCAGCCGCCAGAGATCAACACGCTGCGTGACATGGAAAACCCCCGCTCCAGACACCGGCCAGTCAACGAGCCCAGGGCTTGTTTCCCAACAACAGCGGATGCGAGCTACCCAAAAGCCTTTCCGCCAATCGATGCACCCATCTACACCGCCAAGCGCCGCGAGTGCAAACAGCAAGCCTTCACGAGTGGAACGTGCGGCGGCCGACCGGCCTCTGCTTCTAAGCAGAGAAACTGCCGCGCGATGTCGCGCATCGAAGCGACCGCCGATGCTGCCCGTCATCGCGAGGATGATCAGGACATTTCAGGGCTACAGCGCCCTTTGCGGGCATGGCGCCCCGGCTGCATCACCACAGCGCGACGCCGTGGGCTGCGGCCGGAAGCTCGTCTCTTCGGACTGGCGCACCAGTTCGGCAAAGAGCAGCGCGAAGCTTCCCAGCATCAGGAAGACGATGATCAGGCGTGTTACCGGCAATATGTCGGCCTCGACTGGCTAGCCCCCACGCCACCCATCCACTGCCGGCTAACATGACCGATCCGGCTTTACGAGACTTTAAGGCCCGTCTTAACCATCACATTCGCGTAGCCTTTGACATGATACGCGAACGGCATGCCCGCATCGGCCGACCGGCATGCCGTACCATCCGGAATGGCGTTGCCATCCGGGATGGCACCTCCCTTTGCAGACGTACCCCGCCCATGCTACCCCGGCGCTGGCGCGGCCCAGCAACGGGCCGCTGCCAATCGGTCGTCATCGGGGAGCCATGAGCAAAGCCGCCAGCCGCATCGCCTTCGTCTCGTCCGACACCGCTGACGCCAAGACGGCGCTGGAAAGCCTGTCGGCGCGCTATGGCCAGTCTTCCGTCGAGGAGGCCGGGATCGTCGTTGCGCTTGGGGGTGACGGTTTCCTGCTGCAGACCCTGCGCGACACGATGGGGACCGGCAAGAAGGTTTACGGCATGAACCGTGGCACCATCGGTTTCCTGATGAACGAATACCGGTCCGGTGGCCTCACCGAGCGTCTCGAGGCCGCCGTCGCCGAAACGATCCGCCCGCTGGAGATGCTGGCCGTGACCTCGGAAGGCGAAACGATTTCAGCACTGGCGATCAACGAGGTGGCGCTGTGGCGCCAGTCGTACCAGACGGCCAAGATCCGCATCACCGTCGACGAACAGGTCCGGCTTGAGGAACTGAACTGCGACGGCGTCATGATCGCAACCCCGGCCGGGTCCACCGCCTACAATCTTTCGGCGCATGGACCGATCCTGCCGCTCGACGCGCCGCTGCTGGCGCTGACCCCGGTCAGCCCGTTTCGCCCGCGCCGCTGGCGCGGCGCGCTGCTCTCCAACAAGGCGACCGTCCGCTTCGACATCCGCGAGCCGGAAAAGCGCCCGGTGAACGCCGCCGCCGACCATACCGAGGTCAAGGCCGTGACCTCGGTGACGGTGCGAGAATCACCAACGGCGACAGCAACGTTGCTGTTCGATCCCAATCATTCCTGGAACGAGCGTATTCTCGCCGAACAGTTCCGCTATTGAGCCGGCGCTGCGACCGACAGCTCGATTAAGCATCCCGATTAAGGTTACAACTTCACAATCGTGCCATTGCTGCCCGTTTCTGTTGACAAATCGAGGGCTTGCTCCTAATTGCAATACCAATCTTGCAGGCGCGTGGCGCTTGCCGCGACAGACGCCATTAGACGCCGTTGCGCTTCCCCGAACCAGCCAAAGACAACAACACTTGTCCTCAGACACCACGACCGCTCCAGAAGCGTTGACCTTTTCAGACCTCGGCCTGTCGCCGAAGGTCCTTTCCGCAGTCACCGACGCCGGCTACACCGAGCCGACGCCGATCCAGGCGGGCGCCATTCCGCATGCCCTGCTGGGCAAGGACGTGCTGGGCATTGCCCAGACCGGCACCGGCAAGACGGCCTCCTTCGTGTTGCCGATGCTCACAAGGCTGGAAAAGGGCCGCGCCCGCGCTCGCATGCCGCGCACGCTCATTCTGGAGCCGACGCGCGAGCTCGCCGCTCAGGTCGAGGAAAACTTCGTCAAATACGGCAAGAACCACAAGCTCAACATCGCGCTTCTGATCGGCGGCGTGTCGTTCGACGAACAGGACAAGAAGCTGGAGCGTGGCGCCGACGTGCTGATCGCGACACCCGGCCGCCTGCTCGATCACCGCGAGCGCGGCAAGCTGTTGCTCAACGGCGTCGAGATCCTCGTCATCGACGAAGCGGACCGCATGCTCGACATGGGCTTCATTCCCGACATCGAGCGCATCTGCGAAATGATCCCGTTCACCAGGCAGACGCTGTTCTTTTCGGCGACGATGCCGCCCGAAATCACCAAGCTCACCGAAAAGTTCCTGCACGCGCCGGTCCGCGTCGAGGTTTCGAAGGCAGCATCCGCCGCCACCAACATCATCCAGCGGCTGGTCAAATCAGGCTCCAAGCCGTGGGACAAGCGCGAGACGCTGCGCAATTTGATCAAGGCCGAAGACGCAGAACTGAAGAACGCCATCATCTTCTGCAACCGCAAGGTCGAAGTGTCGGAGCTGTTCCGCTCGCTGCTGAAGCATGATTTCGACGCCGGTGCGCTGCATGGCGACATGGACCAGCGCGCGCGCATGCAGATGCTGGCCAATTTCCGCGACGGCAAGCTGCGCTACCTCGTCGCTTCCGACGTTGCCGCGCGCGGCCTCGACATCCCCGATGTCAGCCATGTCTTCAACTATGACGTGCCGATCCACGCCGAGGACTATGTCCACCGTATCGGCCGCACCGGGCGCGCCGGACGCTCCGGAAAATCCTTCACCATCGCGACCAAATCTGACACCAAATACATCGATGCCATCGAACGTCTGATCGGCAACAAGATCGAGTGGCATGACGGCGACTTGTCGACGGTGGTTGCCAGCGAAGGCGAGGACGACGCTCCGCGCCGTGGCAAGGGCGCGCCGCGCCGTGCCGGCCGCAAGGACGACGACCGCGGCAGGGAAAAGAGCGGCGAGCGCAAACCGCGCGAACGCCACGCCAAGCGCAGCGAAGATGCCGCACCGGAAACAGTCCGCGAGGATCAGCCGGTGGCCGAGGCCGCAGCCGCCGATATCGGCGAACGGCGTTCGCGCAAGGAAGCGATCCGTTCGGAAAACACCGAGCGCAAATCATCCGATCGCAATGAACAGCGCGCACCCGAACGCGGCGACACCCGGCCGCAGCGCGACAACAGCCGCCCTGCCCGCCAACGCCACCAGGAAGACAATGATTCCACCGTTGGCTTCGGCGACGACATGCCGGCCTTCATGCGGATCGTCGCCAAGGTCTGATCCCGACCGCTTCGAAGGCGAGCCGGCCACTCGGCTGCCTTCTCGGCAAAGCTCTTTCAGCCTGGCTCGCCCGTTACATCGGCCCAGGCATCATCTTGGTCGGTTTTTCCAGCATCGGAAACTCGGCCTTGTTGCATTTCACGTTCGGGTTCGTCGGACTGAACATGCCGTTCGGGTTGTCCCCGAGCCAGGCATGAAGGTCGTAATGGACGAACTCCTTCGGGATGAGAGGGTAGTGCCCCTCCATAGGTCCCATGAAGGTTTGGCCAAACAGCTTGGGCGGCTCCTTGGTGTCCGGCGTCAGCGGCACCAGCCATTCCACTCCGACCAACTTCAGGCCTTCCTTGGTCGGCTCGTAGATCAGCACGTTCGGCCTCATCGGATCGAGCTTCTGGCCGACACTCGGGACATTGACGAAGTGGATGCCCATGGCGCCCTTCGGGTAGTCCATCGCGCCCGGTATCTTTTCTCCGCTGTAGTGGACGCAGCCGACGGTCGACAGATAGAGGTCGCGGACGGCAGCGGTGTAATCCTCATATTTGGCGAGCGACTTCTTCAAGGCTTCGATGTCGGCCTTGTTGGCGTCCTCGGCGCGAGCCGAAGCAACGTTCAGCCACGCGCCTACCAAACCTGTCAAAACGAGGACGCCGCAGCGCCCAAGGCTGGCTGTTCTTGTCATGCATTCCTCCCAGATTTCTGATCTGGCCGTGCAAGACCGAGGCGGAAAAATGCTGATTGCGCGGCCAGTGACACCGCCTCATCCCCTCAGGAACAGCGATGATGCTATTCCTTTCCATAGCTGCGGGAAAGATGTATTTTAGCAATAACTAATTGAATAACACCAATATCCGCTCAAACAAAAACGGCCCCCATGGGAGCCGTTTCGCATTGGTTTGCCGTACAAATCAGGTGAGCGGCGAAAGCTGGATCTCGACGCGGCGGTTCTGGGCGCGACCTTCGGCCGTGGCATTGGATGCGACGGGGCGCGTCTTGCCGAAGCCTGTGACTGCGAAGCGTCGCTGATCCACGCCCTGACCGGACAGATAGTTCGCCACCGCCAAAGCACGACGCTGCGACAGATCGAAATTGTGCTGGTCGCCACCGGTCGAATCGGTGTGGCCGAACACGTCGACCGTGGTCTGCTTGAACTTCTTCAGCACCAGCGCGACAGAGTTCAGGACCTGGTAGAAGCCGGGCTTCACCGCATCCTGATCCGAGTTGAAGGTGATGTCGGACGGCATGTTGAGGATGATCTGGTCGCCGCTGCGGGTGACGCTGACACCGGTGCCCTCGAGCTGCCGGCGCAGTTCGGCCTCGTTCTGGTCCATGGTGGCGCCGATGGCGCCGCCGGCCAGCGCGCCGATGCCGGCGCCGATCAGTGCGTTGCGGCGGTCATTGCCGCCGGCAAGCAGGCCAAGGCTTGCACCCGCCAGAGCACCAAGGCCGGCGCCGGCCGCCGTGTTGGAAATCTTCTGGTCGCCCGGATACGGATCGGTGGTGGTGCAGGCGCTCACGAGCACAGCCGTCGCCACGACGACGAGCACAGTCTTTTTCATAGGATCGTCCCTCTCCAAGTCACGCCTTGCGGTGGCGCCAAATCAGCCCTTCCCGCGACTTGTACCACGAATTGCGGCGAAAAGCGGAACGGCAAAAGCGCCGCTCACGGCTTTTCCCGAGGGACCGATACCCGGCGATAGCGCCGCATCGCCGGGCCGCAATCGTTCGGATCAGGCTACCAGAGGTTCTTGCCGTCTATGACCACCACTTCGACCTTGTCGAGATCGAAATCGTCGAACAGTCGCGAGTTGACGCTGATCTTGGGATTGTCGAAATCCGGCTCGCCGGTCGACCAGTCCGGCGTTTCGGTAAAGGTGCCGCAGCCGCAGGCGGCGCAAAAACCGTGCTTTACGGTTTTCGATCCCCAGCGGTAGAAAGAGACGCTCTCCATCGGACTGGTGAGCTTGAATTGCGAAGGCACGTAGTAGGCCCAGAGCGAGCCGCGTTTCGAGCAGAAAGAACAGGTGCATTGCGTCACCGTCTGCGGTGCCTGCGAAACCTCGAATGTCGTCGCCTTGCAATGACAGCTTGCCTTGATGGTCATCAACGAACTCCTCCTGTCGCCCGCCGCCCTGTGCGGCAAAGGCAGCATAAAGAGGTGCTCCTGACAACTGTCTGTCAGCAGGCATCACCCGAACCGCGCAAACCCGGCCTGCGGCCCCGGTCACACGCGACCGCGGACGTCCGACCGCCATCCTGTCGTCAATAAGAGCGCGGCGGCACGAACAGGCAGATTGTCTTGCCGGCGTCGAGGCCCGCTTGGTGCGCACACCAATGGAACTCGCCGTCCGGGCTGTCCTTGACACGCTTGTCGGTCATTGGAACGATCTCACCCGTTCCGGCGATGACATAGCCCTCGGGTTTCTCCAGCACTTCGCCTGTATGGGTCGTGCGACAATCATAGTTGGCGCAGCATGCGAACGGATAACTCCAGCCCTGTGGCTTTGCCGCCGTGGGTGTGGCGTCATGCGCGAAGGCGGGTGCCGTCAGCATTGCCATCGCGCCGATCGCGAACAGGGAAAACAAAAGTCGGCCAGCCGATTGAACGGCATTGGCCGATCTGAGTGTGGCAGCAGACATGACGCGTTCCTTTCAAACGAGCTCAAGCATTTCGCTTGCCCGTTCCCGGAACGTATCTTCCCAGTGGCCGGATCGTCGGGTCGCAGATATGCCGCGTCCGGCCATAAATGCTTTTTCTCTCCCAGCGTTTGGATGCTGGGCTGATTCCTTGGTCGGCGCAAGAAGATGCATTCCCGACGTCGTTCTATAAACGTCAGGTATCCGCTACCGCCGACGAGATGAGGCCAAGGTCAATTCCCGGCAAACGGGCGTCGAATAAACGGAATTGGCCCGCTGTGGTTCCAGCCTATTGCTGGTCAGAGCCGGCAATCACGTGCTCTTGATGCTGCGGCAGGTCATCGGTGATGGTGAACCAGCCCGCCTTCGAACCGACGAAGATGTGCTCGGTCGGGCGGATGGACGGGTCGTCGACGAGCGTTCCCATGGCGACATGGACGTAGGCGCCGTCGCGCACCACCGAATAAAGCAAGGAGCCGCACCGGCCGCAATGCGCGTTATGGCCGCTTTCGTCGCCAAAGATCAGGAGCTTGTCCCCGCCTTCGGTGAGGACAAGCTTTTCACGCTCGATACCGGCGAAAGGCTTGAAGGCCGAACCGGTGGTGCGCCGGCAGTCCGAACAATGGCAATTCGCGGCATAGAGGAATTCGTCGGCGACCTCGTAGTGAACCGCGCCGCAAAAGCACTTTCCGGTGAGCTTGCTCGCCAATCCTCTCCTCCGTCGCTGTGGTGCGCAGGGATATGTTCAGATTGAGGTCAGGCTAGCCTCACCTGAACATGGACGTATCCTAATCCAGGTCTGCTACGGCTTCGCCCGCACCGCCTTCGATGCGCTGCGACAACGAGGCTTCCATGAAATCGTCGAGGTCGCCATCGAGCACGCTCGACGGGCTGGTGCTCTCGACGCCGGTGCGGAGATCCTTCACCAGCTGGTAGGGCTGCAGCACATAGGAGCGTATCTGGTGACCCCAGCCTATATCGCTCTTCGACGCTTCGGTGGCGTTTGCAACTGCCTCGCGCTTCTTCAGCTCTTCCTCGTAAAGGCGCGAGCGCAGCATCTCCCAGGCCTTGGCCTTGTTCTTGTGCTGCGAACGTTCGGCCTGGCAGGCGACCGCAATGCCGGTGGCCAGATGCGTGATGCGCACCGCCGAATCGGTGGTGTTGACGTGCTGGCCGCCCGAGCCGGACGAGCGATAAGTATCGATGCGGACATCGGATTCCGAGACGTCGATCTCGATCGTGTCGTCGATGACCGGATAGACCCAGACGCTGGCGAAGGACGTATGCCGGCGCGCATTGCTGTCATAGGGCGAAATACGCACCAAGCGATGAACGCCCGATTCCGTCTTCATCCAGCCATAGGCATTGTGGCCTTTGATCATCAACGTGGCCGACTTGATGCCGGCCTCTTCGCCGTCATGCATTTCCAGCACTTCGACCTTGAAGCGACGACGCTCGGCCCAGCGCGTGTACATGCGCAGCAGCATCGAGGCCCAGTCCTGGCTTTCGGTGCCGCCGGCACCGGCATGGATTTCGAGATAGGTGTCGTTGGAATCTGCTTCACCCGACAGCAACGTCTCGACCTGGCGGGCCTTCGCTTCGCCTTGCATCGAGCGGATCGCGGCTTCGGCCTCGGCAATGACCCCCTCGTCGCGCTCTTCCTCGCCGAGCTCGATCAGGCCGATATTGTCTTCCAGCGCCTGCGTCAGACCTTTCACCGAGGCGATGCCCTCTTCGAGGCCCTGGCGCTCGCGCATCAGCTTCTGCGCTTCCAGCGGCTCGTTCCAGAGGCTGGCGTCCTCGGCGCGCACATTGAGGTATTCAAGCCGCTTTATGGCCTGATCCCAGTCAAAGATGCCTCCTCAGCAGGGTTATCGCCTGCCTGATCTCGTCGACAATATTCTGCGTTTCCGCGCGCATGGCTGGCTGTTCTGTCCTGTTTGCTGAAGTCGGTCGGCGCGATACATAGGCAGGCCGCCGCCGGCTGTAAAGCAAAATGGGCTGGCGCCAAGGCCAGCCCATCCGCTCATGAAAATCGTCAGTAGAGGCCGCCGCCGCCGGACTGGATGGCCTGGTTGGCCTGCGGTGACAACGCGCCACCGGTGGCATTGGAGCCGTCGGCGCCCATGCCGATGACCCAATAGCTGTCGGCGGGACCGGTACCCGGCTTGAAGGCTTCGATGATGGTGCCCGGATCGCCCGATGCGGCACGCATGCCGGTCTTGCGGTTGATGGCGACAAGGTTCATGCCTTCGGGCACCTTGAAGTCGACATTGGGCGTGCCGTCCAGCGCCACCCGCATGAAGTCCTTGAAGATCGGGGC
Source organism: Mesorhizobium sp. M7A.F.Ca.ET.027.02.1.1 (assembly GCF_004022985.1). Lineage (NCBI taxonomy): Bacteria > Pseudomonadati > Pseudomonadota > Alphaproteobacteria > Hyphomicrobiales > Phyllobacteriaceae > Mesorhizobium > Mesorhizobium sp. M7A.F.Ca.ET.027.02.1.1. The sequence continues at coordinate 9,339 of NZ_RZOL01000103.1, forward strand.
CGCGAGGCCACCACCGGTGGCGCCATGGCCGAGGCCGCGCGGCGTGTCGTAGCCCATGTAGAGGCCGACGACGAGGTTGGGCGTGTAACCGATGAACCAGGCATCCTTTTCGTCGTTGGTCGTTCCGGTCTTGCCGGCGATGTGACGGCCGAGTTCACTGATGGTGGCGCCGGTGCCGCGCTGCACGACACCTTCCATCATCGAGGTGATCTGGTAGGCCGTCATCGGATCGAGCACCTGCTCGGAATTGTCGACGAGTTCCGGCTCCGGCTGGTTCTGCCATTCGGGCGCATTGCAGCCCTGGCAGCCACGTTCGTCCTGCTTGAACACCGTCTTGCCGTAGCGGTCCTGGATGCGGTCGATGAGCGACGGTTTGATCGACTTGCCGCCATTGGCCATGATCGAATAGGCCGACACCATGCGCATCACGGTGGTTTCGCCGGAACCCAGCGCCATCGGTAAATAGGGTGCCAGATGGTCGTAGACACCGAAGCGCTCGGCATATTCGACGACCAGCTTCATCCCCATGTCATTGGCAAGCCGCACCGTCATCAGGTTGCGCGACTTCTCGATGCCGGAGCGCAGGGTCGCCGGACCGGCGACGGTGCCGTCATAGTTCTTGGGCGTCCAGCTCGTGTTGCCGCTCTGGATCGTGATCGGCCCGTCCATGATCACCGAGGCCGGCGTATAGCCATTGTCGAGTGCGGCCGAATAGACGATCGGCTTGAACGAGGAGCCCGGCTGGCGCATGGCTTGCGTGGCACGGTTGAATTCGGACTGCGCATAGGAGAAGCCGCCGACCATGGCCAGCACCCGGCCGGTGTGCGGGTCCATGGCGATCAGGCCGCCTTCCACTTCGGGCACCTGGCGCAGGCTGTAGGCGCCATCGGCACCATCGTTTTTCTGCACGAAGACGACGTCGCCCGGCTTCAGCACCTCCGCCGGCGACTTGGCCTTGACGGTCTTGCCGGCAACCACATGGCGCATGGCAAAACCCATGTCCTCCTTGCTGATGGTGCCTTCGACGCGCTCCTTGACGATCTCGCCCGACGCCTGCCGTGCGGGCTGCAGGCCGATCGTCAGCCCGGTCGCCGAACTGTCGAGCACGACGGCGAGCGACCATTCGGGAACATCCTCCAGCCCCTTGACGGCGCCAAGCGGCACGCCCCAGTCGCCCGACACGTCGATCGATGTTACCGGCCCGCGATAACCGCGCAACGTGTCGTATTTCATCAACCCGTTCTGCATCGATTTGCGGGCAATGAGCTGGATCTTCGGATCGAGCGTGGTGCGGACGGAGAGGCCGCCTTCGTAAAGCGCGTTCTCGCCGTAGCGGGCGATGATCTGGCGGCGCACCTCTTCGGTGAAGTACTCGCCGGCGAACAGATAGGTGCCGCTGCGGCGCGGCGTCACGCCCAACGGCTCGGCCTTGGCCTTGTTGCCTTCCTCACGCGTGACGTAGCCGTTCTCGACCATCTGGTCGATGACCCAGTTGCGGCGCTCGATCGCGCGATCGGCATGCTTGAAAGGGTGGTAGTTGTTCGGCCCCTTGGGCAGCGAGGCCAGGTAGGCGGCCTCGGCCACGGACAGTTCGTTGACCGACTTGTCGAAATAGGTCAGCGCCGCACCGGCGACGCCATAGGCGCCGAAGCCGAAGAAGATTTCGTTGAGGTAGAGCTCGAGAATGCGATCCTTGGGATAGGCCTGCTCGATGCGGAAGGCGAGGATCATCTCCTTGATCTTGCGCTCGTAGGTCTGGTCCGAGGACAACAGGAAGTTCTTCGCCACCTGCTGGGTGATCGTCGAGGCGCCGACCTGACGCCGGCCCGAGCCGAGATTCTGCAGGTTGACGATGATGGCGCGGCCGAGGCCGGTCACATCGATGCCTGGGTGATTGTAGAAATTCTTGTCTTCGGCCGACAGGAAGGCCGCCTTGACGCGGTCCGGTATGGCCTGGATCGGCAAATACAGGCGCCGTTCGCGCGCGTATTCGGCCATCAGCGCGCCGTCCGACGCATGGATGCGGGTGGTCACCGGCGGCTCGTATTTGGCCAGCACCTCGTAGTCGGGCAGATCTTTCGACAAATGGCCGATGTAGATCGCAACGCCCGCCGCGACCAAAAGGGCCAGCGTCGTGCCGATGCCGAAAAAATAGCCAATGAGACGAATCATACCCGCTCCAGTCCTTGGTTCGGGAATTTCCTAAACGAAGCCGCCTTTCGCGCAAGCTTTCGAGCCGGTCCCAATCCGTAATCGAAAACCCTTGTCGCCGCCATGTGGACAAAATACGGCAATGCCTGATTTCGCGGTCGCGAGCCGGAAATAAAAAGCATTGGGTGTTGTCGTCGCGCAACGCCGCCTCTGGTTGCAGGCGCCGCCGGTCATGTCAACCTCCGGTTCCCGGTCCGGCCTTGGCCGACGCGAACAGCGCGACGGCGTTGGTTATACTCTGGGCCGCCTTGCCGCGCCAGTCGGCGTTGAGCAACTGCGCCTCGTCCTTGGCGTTCGAGAGATAACCGAGTTCGACCAGCACCGACGGCACGTCGGGTGCCTTGAGCACCTTGAAGCCCGCCGAACGCTGCGGATTGTTGATGAGGCCGACGCTGGTCGACAACTGGCCAACCAGCGTGTGGGCGAAACTCATCGAGAAATTGTGCGTTTCGCGGCGGATCAGGTCGATCAGGATGTCGGTGACTTCCTTGTTGTCGTTCTTGATTTCCATGCCGGCGAACTGATCGGAGAGGTTTTCTCGGTCGGCAAGCGCCTGCGCCTCGGGGTCCGAAGCCTTGTCGGAGACGGTGTAGACGGTGGCGCCGCGAATGCCCTTGACGCTGATCGTGTCGGCATGGATCGAAATAAGCAGGTCGGCCTCATGCTGACGGGCGATGCGCACGCGGTCATCAAGACGCAGGAATTCGTCTGTGTCGCGCGTCATGAACACATCATAATTGCCAACGGCTGCGAGTTTGTCGCGCAGCTCCGTGGCGAAGGCCAGCGTGACATTCTTCTCGATGGTGCCGTTCAGGCCCTCGGCACCGCCGTCGATGCCGCCATGGCCGGGATCGATGACGACGGTGAACCGATGACCCGGATTGGAAACCGGTCCGGTGCCGACCCGCCCTCCCTTGTCGGTCGAAACGGTCGATCCGGTGGTCAGCGCCTGGTTGGCCAGCGCCACGTCGAACTCGCGCTCGGATGCCGCCGACATGTCGATGGCAATGCGGTAGCCGGTTCCGTCCTCGTTCTTGAGCACGTCGAGCTTGTCGACGGCGAACGGTCCCTTGCCGGTGAGGATCAGCCGCGAAACGCCCTCGCCGAGCGCGCCCAGGCGCACGCCCTTGACCAGGCCCCGCGCCTTCAAGTCCTTGGCATCAACGGCGAATCTCGTATTCGCGAGATCGATGACAAGGCGGTTGGGACCGCGCAGCAGGAACCATTTGATATCGGGTTCGCGATCGAAGTCCATGACGATGCGCATCTTGGTGGCATCGCCAGCCATCTTGTAACCTTTTGCCACGAGCGGAGCGTCGGCGGCATTGGCTTTTGAGGACAAGGCAGATGAGACCGCCAGCAGCAGCAAGAGGCAGAAAGCGGCCAGGATCCGGCCGCCGACACGACATCCCTTGTCTGTGAAGTCCGCCAATCCCATCTCTCTTCCAGTCGCTCCCGGTTTGGCGCCCGGCGCCGGGTCGTTTCATCGAAATGCCGGTTAGGCCGCGAACTCGATTAACGATTGGTATCCAGAGAAGGTTAACCAAGCCTTTTCATGCAAGGGCGGCAAGCTGGCTTACGCTACGGAACGGCTTTTTGCCGGCATCGGAAATCGGGGTTGCCTTCCACCCCGCCAAATCATAAAAGCGATGGTGGATCACTGCAATCCTGGAACCGCCCTCCTCCGCAGCTTCTTGCTACAGGGTCAGACGTAAAGGCGGCTCCTTTCGCTTTAGGCGAAAAGGGTTCAGGTGATCGCGACGAATTTCGCAGGCGTGCTCCCGTGGCGGGGGAATCGCCTGCGTGAGGAAAACGGCCGGGTTTGTTCCCGCGCCGGCTCTGTAGGAGCAAACAAGCTGGTCCGGTTCATCCGGGCTTTGGTTCAAAAGGTTCTGTTGGTGACGATGGCTTCAAGCGCAATCATGGAAAGGTCCGCATCAAACCGCGCCATTATGGCTGCGGGCGGCACCGCCATGGCGCTCAAGCGGCGGCCGACGGACGATCAAATATCCGGCACCCACATCCCAGGCACGCAGCAGCAGGCTTTGCCTCGCAAGCTGCGGCTGACGGCTGCCGGGGGGAAACGAAATAATGCCCAACAAAATGCTGATAGACGCCTCCCACCCGGAGGAAACACGCGTCGTCGTCGTACGCGGTAACCGTATTGAAGAATTCGACTTTGAATCCCAGGACAAGAAGCAGCTCAAAGGAAACATCTACCTAGCCCGCGTAACGCGCGTAGAGCCCTCCCTTCAGGCAGCCTTTGTCGAATATGGCGGCAACCGTCACGGTTTTCTCGCCTTCAGTGAAATTCACCCCGACTACTACCAGATTCCGGTCGCCGATCGTCAGGCACTGCTGCGCGCGGAAGCGCAGGAGGCTGAGGACGAAGAGAACGAGGACGGCGACGGCGATGATCGCCAGAGCCGCGATCGCGGACGGCGCGGCCGCCGGCGCGGCGGCAAGCCCCGCGACCGGGGTGAGCACAAGCGCGATGCAGCCGATTCCAGCGAGGCAAGCGACACTGCCGACGAGGCGGAAGAGGGCGCCGACGCTGGTTTCGAGGAGATCTCGCACACGTCCGAGATCATCGAACATGCGGCCGATGCGTCCGAACATGCCGATGCGTCCGAACATGGCCAGGATTCCGCCGAGCAGGACGAAGGCGAAACCCGCGAAGGCGGTCCGACGTCGATCGCCGCCTCGGTCGAGGCCGATGTGATTTCCGAAGCCGTTCCGCAGGCCGAACAAGGCAGCGAGGCGACCTCCGGCGACAATGATCGCGGCATGCTGGAAGAAGTGCAGTCCTCGCATCCGGACGATCACGAGGTCGAATCGGTCGGCGCCGAGGACGCGCTGGAAGAAGTGCGCAACCGCCGCAAGCCGGTGCGCCGCCAGTACAAGATCCAGGAAGTGATCAAGCGCCGGCAGATCCTCTTGGTGCAGGTCGTCAAGGAAGAGCGCGGCAACAAGGGTGCGGCACTGACCACCTATCTGTCGCTTGCCGGCCGCTATTCGGTGCTGATGCCGAACACGGCGCGTGGCGGCGGCATTTCGCGCAAGATCACCAGCGCGGTCGACCGCAAGCGCCTGAAGGAGGTCGTTGCCGATCTCGAAGTGCCGCAGGGCATGGGCGTGATCCTGCGCACCGCCGGCGAGAGCCGCACCAAGGCCGAGATCAAGCGCGATTACGAATATCTGATGCGGCTTTGGGAAAATGTCCGCAATCTCACCTTGCAGTCCACGGCCCCTGCCCTGGTCTACGAGGAAGGCAGCCTGATCAAGCGCTCGGTGCGCGACCTCTATAACAAGGATATCGACGAGATTCTTGTCTCCGGCGAGGAAGGCTATCGCGAGGCCAAGGACTTCATGCGCATGCTGATGCCGAGCCACGCCAAGGTGGTTCAGCCGTTCCGCGACACGACGCCGATCTTCGTGCGCAACGGCATCGAGGCACAGCTCGACCGCATGCTGCAGCCGCAGGTGACGCTGAAGAGCGGCGGCTACATCATCATCAACCAGACCGAGGCGCTGGTTGCCATCGATGTGAATTCGGGCCGCTCCACCAAGGAGCACTCGATCGAGGACACCGCACTCCACACCAATCTGGAAGCGGCCGAGGAAGTCGCGCGTCAGCTCAGGCTGCGCGATCTCGCCGGCTTGATCGTCATCGACTTCATCGACATGGAGGAGAACCGCAACAACCGCTCCGTCGAGAAGCGGTTGAAGGATCACCTCAAGAACGATCGTGCGCGCATCCAGGTCGGCCGTATCTCGCATTTCGGCCTGATGGAGATGTCCCGCCAGCGCATCCGCGCCAGCGTGCTGGAATCGACAATGAAGCCTTGCCCGCATTGCGGCGGCACCGGCCATGTGCGCTCCGATTCGTCGGTCGCGCTGATGGTGGTGCGGGCGATTGAGGAATTCCTGCTCAAGGATTCCCGCAGCCACATCACGGTGCGGACGCCGGCGGCGACCGCACTCTACGTGCTCAATCACAAGCGCGGCACGCTGGTCGAACTCGAAAGCCGCTTCGGGCTGACGATCACCGTCGAGGCCGACGATTCGGTGGGTTCGCAGCACTATGCGATCTTCCGCGGCGCGCTGGCTGAAAAGCCGGAAGGCTTCGTCGAGGCGCGCAGCTTCCCGGCCTATGTCGAGCCGGAAGAGCCCGAGGACGAGATTGTCGTCGTCGAGGAAGATGACGAGGCGCCGGTGCAGGCCGAACAGCCACGCCAGCAGCCGCAGCAACAACAGCCCCGGCCCGCTGCCGGTGGCGAGGAAGGCGACGGCCGCGACCGCAAGCGCCGCAAGCGTCGGCGCCGGCGCGGCGGCAAGGATCGCGATCGCGAACATGGCGCCCCTGCGGACGGTGCTTCCGTCTCGGCTCCGGCCGGTGAGTTTTCGGACCCGGACTCGGCCGCCAGCGATGGCGACACGGAAACGGACGACAATGCCCCTGTCGGTGTTGCCGAAACGTCTGAGACAGCTGAAGCTTCGGACGAAGGCCAGGGCAAAAAGCGCCGGCGCGGCAAGCGCGGCGGCAAGCGCAACCGTCGCGAAGACGGTGAAGGCGAGGCTGAGGCAAGTGCTGGCGAAACAGCAGACGCGCCTGAAGGCGACGTCCGGGCAACCGAGGTGATCGCCGGCGAGCCGGTCGTTGCTGCACCAGCCGAAGAGCCGGTGGCGCTTGCCCCGGCCAATGACGACGCGCCGAGCACGGAGAAGCCGAAGAAGCCACGCCGTGCCGCCAAGCCAAAGAAGGCCGCGGCCGAAATTGTCGCCGAT
>NZ_RZOL01000104.1:0-16283 GCF_004022985.1 Mesorhizobium sp. M7A.F.Ca.ET.027.02.1.1
GTCCGCTTCTGGCAGACCGATGCAAGCGGCGACGATGGCCGGCCGCTGTGGCTGGGCTCGGCCAGCTTCGATCGCGGCGTCGGCCTCAGCCACGACACCGGCGCCGTCACCCACCATATCGGCCCCGACATCGACGCCGAGCGCGATTTCCTGATGCGCGACCTGGCCACCGCCGGCACGCTGATCTCGACCAGCGATATATCGGGCGTCGGCGCCACCAGTACGGGACGCAATGGCGGCGGCGATCCCTATTTCACGGATGGCGAGGCAATTGTCGGCGTGTTGAAGCAGTTGCCCTGACCATCGCAAAAGTCAGTTCGTGGTGATCACGATCTTGCCGAACGGCCCTTTCTCCAGATGCTGCAAGGCTTGCGGCACCTCGTCGAAGCCAAAGAGCTTGTCGATGACCGGCTTGATCGCCAGCGCCTCGATCGCCTGATTCATACGTTCGAAGGCGCGGCGATGGCCAACCGACAGGCCCTGCACGGTGATGCGGTTGCGCATGAAGGGCATGATAGGGAAGCTGAGCTCCATCGCGCCCAACAGGCCGATGATCGACAGCCGACCGTCGGCGGCAAGCGCATTCAGCGATCGCCGTGCATTATCGCCGCCGACCATTTCCAGCACGTGGTTGACGCCCAGCCCATTCGTCAGCTCACGCACGGCCTCATCCCAGGCCGGTTGCGTGCGGTAGTTGATCCCTTGCCAGGCGCCGAGCTTTCTCGCCCGCTCAAGCTTTTCATCGCTGCTTGAGGTGATGATGGCGCGCAGGCCGAACGCGGTGGCGAACTGCAGCGCAAACAGCGACACGCCGCCGGTGCCCTGGATCAGAATGGTCTGGCCCGGCACCGGTCTGGTCGCTTCCGCCATGGCGAACCAGGCTGTCAGCGCCGCGATCGGCAATGTCGCGGCCTCGATGTCGCCGAGCGATGGCGGCGCCAGCACCGCGGCGTCCTCGCCGAAGATGACATGGTCGGAAAGCATTCCCGACAGCGACGAGCCCAGCGTGTGCTTATGCAGCACCGGCGGTGCGTCGCCATCCGGCCAATCGGCGATCACCTGGCCGAGCACGCGCTGGCCGACCTGAAAGCGGCTGACCGCACTGCCGACGGCCACCACTTCACCCACCGCGTCGGATGTCGGCACGAAGGGAAAGGCAAGGTCGGGGATCAGCACGCCGTCTACGATCATCTTATCCTTGTAGTTGAGCGACACGGCCTTGGTCCGCACCAGCAAATCGTGCGGCCCTGGCCCGGGCACCTTGCCTTCCACCTGGCTTAGCCTCGACAGGCCAAAACCGCTCATCTGCCAGGATCTGTTGATTGGGGTGCTCATGTCGTGTCGCGCTCCGTGCGTTGATGCCAGGCGAGACATTTATGCCTTTCGACTATAGAAAATAGTGCTTCGGTGTGGTATAATTTGACACTGATTGCGGATCAAAAGTCGACAATAGGAAATCGCCATGGAAACGGCCGACCTGCAAGGCATCGTCGCGTTTGTACAGGCGGTGGAGGCCGGCAGCTTCACCAGAGCCGGCGAGCGGCTGCATGTGACGAAGTCGGCGATCGGCAAATCGATCGCGCAGCTGGAGCAGAGACTCGGCGTTCGCTTGCTGAACCGCACCACCCGCAGCCTCAGCCCGACCAGCGAAGGCGTCAGCTATTATGAAGCCTGCGTCCGGGCCCTTGCCGAGATCGAAGCCGCACAGTCGCTGCTTGCCTCGCGCCGTCAGGTCCCGTCTGGCCGGCTTCGGATCGACGTGCCGCTGGCCTTCGGCCGACGCTGCGTCGCGCCCGTGCTGTTCGAGATTTCGAGGAAATTTCCGGACCTGACGGTGGAAGTCTCCTTCAATGACCGCCGCGTCGACCTGATCGAGGAGGGCATCGACCTGGCGATCCGCATGGGCGAACTCGACGACAGCCTGTCGCTTGCGGCCAGGCGCCTCTACGCCCAGCGCTCGGCCATATGCGCGGCTCCCGACTATCTCGACAGGCATGGCCGGCCGCAATCGGTCGAGGATCTCGCCGATCACAGCGTCATTGGCTACGGTCGCGAGGGCATCGTCCGGCCCTGGGTGATCAGGCATTCCGACGGCCATCTCGCAACCTTCATGCCCAAGGCGCGACTCGTTCTCGGCCATGGCGAACCGATGCTGGATGCAGCGCTCGCCGGCTGCGGCATCGCCTTCCTGCCGACATGGCTGGCCGCCGACAGCCTCAAAAGCGGCGATCTCGAAATGGTGCTGTCGGACTGCCTGGTCGAGAACATCGTCGTGCATGCCGTCTGGCCGGTAACGCGCGCGCTCACGCCAAAGGTACGGGTTGTCGTCGACGCCCTCGTCGAACATTTTTCGACGCCGCCCTGGGATGCCGCGTGACCGAAATGCCGGTCATTTCTCAAAAATCACGTCGGACTATTTTCGAAGACCGCGCCGCAATGCTATTGACCGCTCATGTTATACGTAGAAATCGCTATCGTGGTCGTCCTCATCTGTGTGAACGGCCTTCTGTCGATGTCCGAACTTGCCATCGTCTCGTCGCGACCGGCCCGCCTGAAAGCGATGATCGACCGCGGCATCAATGGCGCCGGCCGCGCGCTCGAGTTGGGTTCCAATCCCGGCAAGTTCCTGTCCTCGGTGCAGATCGGCATCACCCTGGTCGGCGTCCTCTCCGGCGCCTTTTCCGGCGCCACGCTCGGCGAACGGCTGGCGCAGTTCCTGGCCTCGACCGGCATCCGCGAGACCGTCGCCGATCCGCTCGGCGTCGGCATCGTCGTCGCCATCATCACCTATTTCTCGCTGATCGTCGGCGAACTGGTGCCAAAGCAGATCGCGTTGCGTGACCCCGAGCGGGTCGCCGCCAGGGTCGCTCCGGCAATGACCATCCTCGCCACCGTCTCGGCGCCGCTGGTCTTCCTGCTCGATTTCTCCGGCCGCACCATCCTGTGGCTGCTCGGCCAGCGCGGCGAAAGCGAGGAGAAGGTCACCGATGAGGAGATCAAGATGCTGGTCGCCGAGGCCGAGCATCACGGCACCATCGAATCCGACGAGCGGCGCATGATCGCCGGCGTCATGCGGCTTGGCGACCGCGCCGTGCGCGCGGTGATGACGCCGCGCACCGAAGTAGACTGGATCAATCTGCAATCCGACGAGGCGGCCATCCGCAAGCTGCTCATGGAAACCCAGCATTCGCGCCTGCCGGCAGGCGACGGCGGCGTCGACGTCATGGTCGGCGTCGTCCAGACGCGTGACGTGCTGGCCGCGTTGCTTGCCGGCCGCGTTCTCGACCCGCGCAGGCATGTGCGCGCAGCCCCCATCGTCTACGACCAGGCCGACGCGCTGGATGTGCTGCAGAAGCTGAAGGAATCCGACGTGCCGATGGCGCTGGTGCATGACGAATACGGCCATTTCGAAGGAATCGTCACCCCGGCCGACATTCTGGAAGCCATCACCGGCGTGTTCCGCGCCGACACCGACGCCGGCGATGAGGAAAACGCGGTCAAGCGCGAGGACGGCTCGTGGCTGCTCGCCGGCTACATGCAGGCCGACGAGATGGCCGACATTCTCGGCATCGACCTGCCGGAAAACCGCGATTACGAAACCGTCGCCGGTTATGTGCTGTCGCACATGCATCATCTGCCGGCGACCGGCGAATGCGTCGACGCGCAGGGCTGGCGCTTCGAGGTGGTCGATCTCGACGGCCGCCGCATCGACAAGCTGATCGCCACCCGCCTGCCCGGCGCCCACCGCGAGGCGGTGCGCTGACATGTTCGAATGTCAGCTCTTGACCGGTTAGCTGACGCCGCCCTCTGCCAGAGATCGAGCTGGTTTCAACAAACCGAAGAAGCCAATGATGCGCGTTATCCGTTTCTGCTCCTCATCCAGAAAAGCGATGTCCAGGCCCTCGGGCAAAGACGAACCGGCAGGCATCACAAACTTCCACGCGAAGCGCGCAACGCCGTGATGAACATCCACGTTGCTGGTCCGCAGAATGCATGCACCCGGATACTTGCTCTGAATTCCTGCAATGTGGGCTAGAAGTTCTTCGGCACCAACGGCGTGAACGGTTGGATCGGTATACGTCGCGCCATCGCTCAAGATCGATAACAGCGACGCCCGCCGCTTCTCGGCGTTTTCGGTGGACCACGATGCACAATACTTATCGATGAGATGCGTCAAAGGCATGCTACTTCCCTGTCGCCAGAAATTGCGAGAGCGCGGCGAAATCATCGTGCAGGTGGCCCGCCGCTATGGCCCGTTTGAATATCGCATCATAACCATCGACTATTGAACGGTCGATTTCGCGGAACTGCATCAACTCCAATAGATGCTGCATTGCGCCGTGGTGCGCCGAGATCGACGAGAGCGTTTCGTTATCGCTGGCAAATCGGCCAGCGCTCGTCCGCTTGATGAGGTCGGTCACCAGGCCGTCAATGACCGGCGCCGTCGCGGACCACTGCCGCGCCAGTTCACCGAGTTCGATCTCTTCGGCCTGCGACACGGCGATCGCATGGAGCGTCCCGAACAGAGCGCCCCACATGAGAGCCAGTAGTGCGCTATCGAGCCCGTTCGCACGCCCTGGTTCTTCGCCAACATGCTGAACATTGCCACCCAAAGCGCGAAACACATCGCGGTTCGTGTCGAAAGCCGCCCTTGGCCCGGCAAGCAGGATGGTTCCGGCGTCCGTGCCGATATAATCCGGCGTCGCCATGATCGCGCCATCAAGGTAGCTTGCGCCGTGCTCCCTATACCATTCAGCGGCTTCCCGTGCGCCATTTGGCGTCCCGGAAGTCAACTCCACGATCAGCTTGCCGCGAATGGCTGAGGCGATGGCGTCACTGTGGAGAAGCGCTTTTGTCGCCTCATAGTCGCTGACATTCACAATGATGATCTCGCCTGCGTTCACGGCTTCCTCCACGGAGGACGCGACGATTGCGCCCAGCCTGGCGAGTGGATCGGTCTTCTGTCTGGTTCTGTTCCAGACAGTCGTCGGATATCCAGACTGAAGCAGGCTGCCGGCGAGCGCCGAGCCCATACGGCCCGTTCCAATAACCGTGATTGAAAGCTTCATTCCACACTCCATATCAATTGGCGGCGTCAGACCGCGTTTTGCTGTGATCGTCTTGAGAGGTATGTCAAAACGAGCGGCGCGCGATACGCACCCGGGCGTAAGTGGTCACCAGAAGGTAAGGAACGCGCGATGAACAATTCCGCGGACAATGGCTTTGCAGCGGCCGTCAGGATGGTCGAAGGAAAGTGGAAAGTAGATATCCTTTGCGAGCTCGGAACGGCGTCGCGCAGATTTGGTCGATTGAAGCAGGCGCTCTCTGGCATCAGTGAAAAGATGCTGGCGCAACAATTGCGAGAACTGGAGGCGGACGGCCTTGTCGACCGCAAGGTCTTTTCCGTGGTTCCAGCGAAGGTAGTCTATTCGCTGACAGAACGCGGCGCGGCGCTCAACGCAGCAGCAGGTTCACTATGTCTGTGGGCCGAGCAATTCGGCCTGCCCGGCTGCACTCAGATTACCAATGGCGTACATATGGATGCCCTCTGATGCATATCGCCCAAAGCGACCTCGGTTTGGGCGCCCATCGCGAGGCGGTGCGCTGACGCCCGACGCAATTGCGGCATTCGCTCTATCGTTCCCAGAAGGGCTTGGCGATCTCTCCCTCGACCTGCTGTATCGTCAGGCCGATATCGTCGATCAGATGCGGATTGTCCTTCGACATCTGCCTGAGTTGCCAGCGAAAGCGTATCCGTTCGCGCCAGATCCGATCGTGCCAACTCGCTATGATGCTTCGCAGGGTCTTCAGGAGCCGGCGCGATGCCGGCCGCACGGGCGTTCCCGCTCGCGCTGCACAACGCTGGGCTGATGCAAGTGTATTGGTCATGGCAACCTCCATATGGTTTGAGGGCCTGGGGCTCTCGATGAGGTTGAATTCTGCGCGATACGGACGGCGCCGTAATTAAGCCCTCCCAAATAGTTCTCAAAACTTCCAAACGAGCTAGAGCAGTTCACCGGCTCACGGAACCGGCAAACTACTATAACCCTTTGTTTTGACGCAATTCCGAACAGAAAACCGCTTCACACTTTTCCTGGAATTGCTCTATAGATGCGCCTATGCAGGGATCGCGTTTTGCCTTTGGTCCGTTCGTGCTTGATCCGGGTGCGGGAACGCTGCTTCGGAACGACGTCCCCGTTGCCGTTGGCTATCGCGGGCTGAGCCTGCTTGCAGCACTCGTCGGGCGGCCCGGTGAAATCTTGGGGAAGGCCGAGTTGATGGACGCTGCATGGCCGGGCACGGCCGTGGAGGAAGGCAACCTCACCGTCCAGATCGCGCAGTTGCGCAAGCTGCTTGGTCCTGTCGGCGAGAACGGCGAATGGATATCCACCGTTCCGCGCGTCGGCTACCGTTTCACGGGGGCCGTCGAACAGCTCGGCGAGGCCAAGCGAAAACCCTTGCCGCTGCCCGACAAACCATCGATAGCCGTGCTGCCCTTCGTCAATTTCAGCAACGATCCCGAGCAGGATTCCTTCGTGGACGGGTTGACCGAAGACCTCATCACCGACCTGTCCAGGATCTCCGGCCTGTTCGTCATTGCCCGCAACTCGACCTTTGCCTATAAGGGAAAAGCGATGGACGTGCGCGAGATCGCCGGGGATCTTGGCGTGCGCTACCTGCTGGAAGGCAGCGCACGACGCGCCGCGGGGCGCGTGCGCATCAACGCACAGCTGGTCGACGCGGTGAGCGGCGATCATCTGTGGGCGGAACGCTTCGATCGCGGCCTGGAGGATATCTTTGCCGTTCAGGACGAGGTGACGGCCAAGATCGTGGAAGCGCTGCTTGGCCGGCTGCGCGCGCCGCCGCCGCGCAATCGGCCGCGAAATCTGGAGGCCTATGACCTCTGCGTGCGGGCGCGCAAGCTGATCGACGACTCGCCGCAGATGGCGCAGGAAGCGCATCTGATGCTGACGCGCGCGGTGTCGCTCGATCCTGATTACGCCGAGCCCTATCGCTGGCTTGCCATGAACCACTGGATGGGACAGGTGCATTGGGGCGGACCAACCGAGGCTGCCCGCAGCGTTGCCCTGGAGCTGGCGCGCAAGGCCGTGGCGATCGATCCCAACGATGCCGGCTGTCGCTGGATCCTGGCTTATCTGCTTGCCTATGAGCGCAGTTTCACTGAAGCGGATGCGGAATTCGCCAAGGCGATCGAGCTCGACCCGAACGAGGCCGACACCTGGGCGGCATTGTCCGACATCGCCGTCCTGTCCGGCCGGGTCGAAGAGGGCCTCGAGCACAATCAGCAAGGCGTTCCGGCTGAACCCGTTTCCAGCGAGCTGGTACTATCTGACGCTCGGCCAGGCGCAATATGCGGCGCGCGACTACCAAGCCGCTATCGAGACGTTGCGCCGTGACGAGACCTATCGCACAAGCTCACGCCGTTTCCTGGCCGCAAGCCTGGCCCACCTCGGCCGGCTCGACGAGGCGCGCGCGGAGGCCGAGCTGTTTCTCGTCGGCAACCCGCATTTCACAACCCATCACTGGGCGACGACCGAGCCATTCCGCGACGCCGCTACGCTCGAGCATTTCGTCGATGGTTTTCGCAAGGCCGGTCTTCCGGAGTGACGCGCCGGTATTCGGCCTGCCCGCAGCAAAACGACGTGGCTAACCCGGGTCTAGGCATGGGCATGATCTCGGTGGCGCGAGACCTTCTCGCGGTTGCCGCAGGTGCGCATGCTGCACCAGCGCCGCTTGCCGCCTCGCGACGTATCGAGGAAAAGCCAGCCACAGCGAGGGCAGGAATGCAGCCTGTCGCGCGGCAGGGTGAAGAACGCTTCAATGGACAGCATGGCCAGCAAGGCGGTGACGGCGTCCGGGTCCCGCCACCGGGCAAGGGCAAGCTTCGGCCTGGTGCCATCCAGTTCGATAGAGCCGGCGGCAAGCGAGCTTGCCGTGCGCGAGAACAACAAACCGAGCGGTTCGACCGCAGACGGTTTGCCCGCGGCGATTGGCTCGAAAACCTGAAATGACGCCTCCCGCATTTCGCGGACACCTTCCACGAACCGCCCGTCCGCTATCTCGGCAACGGCCTGCGCCTGGCGATCGTCGGCAAGCCCTGAGGCGCTGAACCAGTTCGCAACATCCCGGACGGATTTGAAGAGTTCATTGTCTGCTGCCGGCACCCGCCGGTCGAACACGGCGTTCGACAGGTCCAAGGCGGGATGCCCGCCTATGAAGTGATCCGGCACCCATTCGGTGTATGCATCGCCCATGGAACATAACCTCATCAACCGCATTATACGGTTACATGATGTAACCACTATCACAGGGATATGTGGTGTCAAACCCATAGCGCCGCCAGGTCGGCGCGGACCACTGGGAGAGAGAGGATGTGCAGCAATCGTTACAAGACCTACCACGAAACCATCAATGTCGACGGCCTCGACATCTTCTACCGTCATGCCGGCGACCCCGGCAGACCGGCAATCCTGCTGCTGCACGGATATCCGACTTCGTCGCACGTCTATCGCAATGTCATCGAACCGCTGGCGGAAACAGCCTATGTGGTGGCGCCGGACCTGCCCGGTTTCGGCTTTTCGTCCGCCCCTTCCATCGATGCCTATGACTACACGTTCGAGAACCTGGCCAACACGATCGAAGCCTTCGTCGAGGCCCTCGGCATGCAGCGATTCTTCCTCTACATCACCGACTTCGGCACGCCTGTCGGCTACCATCTCGCCACACGGCAGCCGGATCGCATCCTCGGCCTGATCGCGCAGGACAGCAATGCTCATGACGAGGGGCTGGGACCGGAATGGGACGCGCCGAAGGCATTCTTCGCCGAGCCGACTGAAGAAAACCGCGCCAAACTGCCGGACTGGATGAATTTCGAGGGGACCCGAAATCAATATATCGGCGGTCTCCCCGAGCGTCTGAAGGTGTTGTTTCCGCCCGAGGGTTGGTATCTCGATACGGAGCGCCTGGCGAGGCCCGGCAACACCGACATTCAGTTCGAACTCTTCACCGATTATGGCTCGCACATCGCGCGCTTCCCGGCCATCCAAGCCTATCTCCGCGACCAACAGCCAGCATGCCTCGTGCTGTGGGGACGGCACGACGCCTTCTTCGCGCTGGACGAGATCATGGCCTACAGCCGCGACCTCGACGCAGTCGAAATCCATGTCTTTGAGAGCGGACACATGCTTCTCGAAACGCATCATCGCCAATGCGCGGCTCTCATCGCTCACTTCATGCACGAGGTGGAGACTGGGGTCTTTCGCGATCCTGCAGGACGCTGAACGTCGGCGCTCAAACCGCCATTTCGATGGGCTCGGCAAGCCTGGGATTGGCCCGCGCGGCGATCAGGCAGCCGGCGACGATCAGGCATGCTCCGGTCAAGGTGGTCCAGGTCGCCTCCTCGCCGAAGAAGAACCAGCCGAGCGCGACCGCCCAGATGAAGGCCGAGTATTCCGTCGGGATCAGATATTGCGCTTCGGCGCGGGCGTAGGACCAACTCATCAGGAACTGCCCGGCAAGCGACAGCACCGTCACCCCGGCCAAAGGAAGCCAAAGATTACTCGGCAGGGCGACGGCGAGCCAGGGTGCCGCGAGGCCGAGCAGGATGGCAACGCAAAGGTTCTGGAACAGCATGATCTCGATCGGCTTGGCCAACTGCGCCTGTTGCCGGGCGAGGATGAGATTGTAGCCGTAGAACACCGTCGATACGAGCACCGCCGCCGTGCCGAGCATGGCATCTTGCGAATAGTCTGACTGCCCGAACTGGCCGGCCATGATGATGGCGACGCCGGCAATGCCGGCCAGCGATGCCCAGACAGCCTGGCGCCGAATCCGTTCGCCCAGCAGTAGCGCGGCGAGAAACAGGGCAAACAAGGGCGCCACGAAACTGAGCCCGATCGCCTCCGCGAGCGGCAGCCTGGCCAAGCCCCAGAAGAAGGATATCAGGACGACGCCGACAACCGCGGCACGCAGCGCATGCAGCCTCAGCACCGGAACGGTTGGCTTTAAGCGCGGTCCCGCCAGCCAGGCCGCGCCCGCGACCACGGTCGCGACCATGCTGCGCCACAGCAAGGTGTTGTAGACGCCGACCGCGATGACCAGGATCTTCATCGCTGCATCCATCCCGGACAGCAGGAAGATCGCCAGCGCGCATACGAGCACCGGGATCATCGGGGAAACGGCGCCGGTCAGGCTGGATGTCTTCACGGCTTCACTCATGTGACGGATTGCAGCCGGATATATCAGGGCAAAGGGCGCGACCAGATGGCAGTCCCGTCGATGTAGCAGTCCAACCCCGATTGGCGTCGTGTTCGCGGCTTTCGCGACATCCGGATATCAGCACCATACCGACGAGTTGGACGAGGCAGACCGCCTCGCCGACTGCATCATCCGGTCACGGCAGGCGACGCACGCACACATGGCATAGATCGAATTGACGGGGCGGGTTGCCGACGCGGCTGGCCCGTCGCATGTTGTCGATTGTTTACAGACGGATCGGAAAAAATGCGCCGCATAGCTTCAGGCGACCTTTATCAGACCTACGATCTTGGTGACTTGCGCATCACCTCCTTGCGCGATGGCTATGTCGACATGCCGATCGGACGGCTTCGGCAACGCGGCGACAAGCCATTTGGCGATGAATTGCCGCAACAAGTCGCGTTGGTTGCTGGTCAACTCAGGCTTTCCGTCAATGCCTTCGCGATTGACGATGGAAACGGGATCATCCTGATCGACACCGGCGCCTCGAACGCCTGGCATCCCACCATGGGCCGACTTCCCGAGGCGCTGGACGAAGCCGGCATCGATGCCGGACGAGTCCGTACCGTCTGCTTCACCCACACGCATCTCGACCACATCCATGGTCTTGTGCTTGCCGACGGCCGCGACGCTTTCCCGCGCCTGGCGCGCTTGCTCGTTCCCGGGGAAGAACTCGGCTTTTTTCGCGCCGAAGCGCGGCTCGAACGATTTCACGGCATGGCAGAAGCCTTCGAAGCCGGAGACCGTATCGGGACACATGTCGACATTGTCGACGCTCATGGCCATGAAGCGGGACATAGCTGCTTTTGCGTTTCGAGCGGCGGCGAACGCGTTCTGATTTGGGGTGACACCGTTCACGTCCCATCGCTTCAGTTCGATCGACCTGAGGTGACGTGGGAATTCGACGCCGATCAGGACCAGGCGCGCGAAAGCCGGTTGCGGTTGCTGGCGCTTGCAGCCGACGAACATTGTTTCGTTGCCGGCGCGCATCTGGATTCGCCCGGCATCGGCCGCGTCGTCCGATCCGGCGCCAGCTTTCAATTCGAGCCGCTATAATCGAAAAAGGGCGACGCAAGCGCCGCCCTGGATCCTTGGGAGGATAATTCGAATTGGCGGTCAGGCCGCCTTGACTTCGTCGGCAACGGCGTCGGCTTGACGCGCTGCCTTGAGCACCTTGGCCCACCACGCAACATCGTTGACCAGCGCGGTGGCGGCCTGGTTCAGATGCTCGAGGTCTTCCAGCTTCTTCTCGCCCTGGCGGACGGCGAGGAAATCGCCCCAGGCGATATGGACGGCCGACTTGACCGGCGCCATCTGCAATTCGACGGCATACAGTCTAAGCTGTTCGACGGCACGCGAGCCGCCGACGCTGCCATAACCGACGAAGCCGGCCGACTTCTTGTTCCATTCATTGGCGGCGTAGTCGATGGCGTTCTTCAGCACGGCCGTCGGGCCATGATTGTATTCGGCGGCGGTGAAGATGAAGCCGTCGAATTCGGCGACCTTCTTCTGCCAGCGCTGTGCCACTTCGTTCTGCGACGGCGCCCAGGCGGAGGATGCGACCTCGTCGAAGAACGGCAGCGGGAAGTCGCGCAGGTCGACGACCTCGACATCGATGTCGGCATGCGACTTGGCGATCTTGGCGATCCACTGGGTTGGCACATCGGCGAAACGAGCGGCGCGCGTCGATCCGACGACGATGGCAATTTTGGGTTTGGACATAAGGGCTCTCCTTGCACGAAGTACTGGTATCATTTGGATACCTGCGCTATATGAGATACTGGAAACGCGATGCACAAGAAGGCACTTTTTTGTTACCGAGGCACCCACACCGCTCCGAAGACTGCCGCGCCATCTCGGAAATCCTGCAGCGCGTCGGCGACAAATGGACCGTTCTGGTCGTCGGCAAGCTGGGCGACGGACCGCTGCGTTTCAACGAATTGCGCGCTGCCGTCGGCGGCATCTCGCAGAAGATGCTGACCACCACCTTGCGCGGGCTGGAGCGTGACGGCTTCGTCACCCGCACCGTGTTTCCAACCATTCCACCGCGCGTCGATTATGAGCTGACCGAGCTCGGCCACGAGCTGCTGATCCCCGTCAGCGCACTGAGCGAATGGGCGCGCGCGAACACCATGCGCGTCAAGGCTGCGCGCGAAAAATTCGACGGCACGCACGCCTGAAACCCTTGCACCGCAAGGGATCCAGCCCGGCACGCAACATCCGGCTTGTCTGATCGGAAATTCTATCTCGGCTGTGCGGATCGTTGCCCGGATGCACGCGCCGTGTCGGCTGGCGGATTGCCGCTCATTCCGTCTCCTGACGGCTGCCGCTCAGGCTCCTGATGCGCGGACATCGCATCGCGCGGCGCCACAGCTATCACACCGTGCGCCCTGCTTGCCGGGAGCCTGTTCCCCATGCGTGCAGGCACTGCGCGAGATATCTTCCTTCACCTCCGCGTAGGCGGTCACGCCGAGCAGGCAGGTCGTCGCGACCAGGGCTGCCACGAGCCAACCGTTCAGCAGATGTTGACGCATTGTCTCTCCTCCGATTGCAGCAGGATCGGGCTTGGAGGCAACCATCGGATGTCGCGAAACGTGTCTCCCCGGAGAGGCATGTTACAAATGACCAAGCGTGGGAAAAACGGCTCGCGTCAGCTTTCGGCAGGAACCGCTTTCGGCTTGCCCTCGCCATCCAGCGCCACCATGACGAAATCGGCATGGGTGACCTTCTCCATCAGGTCGGAGAGGTAGCGCTGCGCCCAGGCTTCGACCTTGAGCGTCATCGAGGTGCGGCCGACGCGCTCGACATGGGTGTAGATGCACAGCGTGTCGCCGATCTTCATCGGCTTGGCGAAGGACATTTCCTTGACCGCCGCCGTCACCACGCGGCCCTTGGCGCGCTCGGCGGCGCGGATGCCGCAGGCCAGGTCCATCTGCGCCATCACCCAGCCGCCGAAAATGTCGCCGGCCGCATTGGCGTCCGAAGGCATGGCCAGGGTGCGCAGCGTCAGATCGCCAAGCGGCCGTCCTTCAGCGTAGTGCACCATGCGAGAAATCCTTGTGAGGTGATGATCATCGATCCGTATCGCCGCTGCAGGATCAGGTCAACGCGCCGCAGCTGCTGTTTCCTGGCCTCCATGGCCATAGGCTAACCCTGGCATTCGCGCGGTTGTGCCTGATTTTCAGCGGCTTCGGGTTTTGGAGGGGGCTTCCCCCACTCCGTCGCTGCTTCGCAGCGCCACCCCAAGCTCGCGCCCTTCCTCTACCCCGTCGATCGGGGGAGAGGTGGCGAGCGAAGCTCGACGGAGTGGGGTCGACTGCGCGGCTTAAGACCAGGCGTTAGCTGAGAGGGGCACCTCTCAAAAATAACCTGCAAGGTTAGCTCTGATGCGATCCAGCACCGTATCCCCGGAAACATCGGGCACGAATTCCTTGCCCGTGATCGCCTCATAAGCCTGCGCGTAAACCCGCGAAGCCTGTTCGACGATCTCGTCGGGTATCTCTGGAATCGGGTCGTTGTAGGGATCGCAGCGCGCCGAGACCCATGAGCGGATGAAATCCTTGTCAAAACTCTCCGGCCGGCTGCCGTCGGCAAGCGCCTGTCCGTAACTCGACGCGATCCAGTACCGGCTGCTGTCGGGCGTGTGGATTTCGTCGGCAAGAATGATGGTCCCGTTCTTGTCGGTGCCGAATTCGTATTTTGTATCGGCCAGGATCAGGCCGCGCTCAGTGGCGCGCTGCTGGCCGCGGGCGAACAGCCGCAAGGCGTAGTCCGATACGGTATCCCACTGCGCCTGCGTGAGAAGACCCTGCTCGAGAATCTCCGCTTTGGACAGCGGTTCGTCATGGCCGCCATGCGCGGCCTTGCTGGTCGGCGTGATGATCGCCTCCGCCAGTCTTTCATTGTCGCGCAGACCGTCCGGCAGGCGGATACCGTACATGTCACGGTCACCGCGCTTGTAGCGCGTCAGGATCGAGGTGCTGGTGGTACCCGCCAGATAACCGCGCACGACGATCTCGACCGGCAGGATGTCGAGCCTTGTGCCGACGACGACGTTCGGGTCGGGGTATTCGAGAACATGGTTCGGGCAGATGTCGGCGGTTTCCTCGAACCAGTAGCGCGCCGTCTGGGTAAGGATCTCGCCCTTGCAGGGGATCGACGTCAGGATGGTGTCGAAGGCACTGAGCCGGTCGGTGGCGATGATGATGCGCCGGCCATCCGCCAAGTCGTAGTTCTCGCGGACCTTGCCGCTGTAATGGCCCGGCAGTTCGGGGATGAACGCGTCAGGAAGGGTCCGCATATGATTTCCTGCCTTCCGCAAGGTGGCCGATCCCATCGCATAAGCTGTCGCCCCGGTGCATATCAAGCGCGATTGTCGGGTATCCCCGCAAACTCGACCAGTTTGGCGGTCGCTTTTTTCACAACTGATGCCGGATGGCGCGGCGACTTGGGAGCGCCGCCGCGTCTAGGCTGCAGCCAATTCTCCGGAGCCGCCCGCATCATCATGCAGACCTATGATTTCATCATCGTCGGCTCCGGCTCGGCCGGCTCGGTCCTGGCCGAAAAACTCTCGGCCTCGGGACGCTTCTCGGTGCTGGTGCTGGAAGCCGGCGGCACCGACCGCCGCTTCTACGTGCAGATGCCGCTCGGCTACGGCAAGACCTTTTTCGATCCCGACGTCAACTGGAACTACAAGGCCGAGCCGGACCCGGGCCTCGCCGGCAATTCCGATCACTGGCCGCGCGGCAAGCTGCTCGGCGGTTCGAGCTCGATCAACGCCATGGTCTGGATCAGGGGCGCGCGCGAGGATTTCGATGCCTGGGCAGCCGCCGGCAATCCCGGCTGGGGCTATGACGATCTGCTGCCCACCTTCAAGGCGCTCGAGAACAACCAGGCCGGTGCCGACACATGGCGCGGCACGGGCGGCCCGCTGCATGTCACCGACTGTTCGGACGCCGTCCACCCGCTGACCAAGCGCTATCTCGCCGCCGGCCAGCAGGCCGGCCTGCCGCTCAACCCGGATTTCAACGGCGCCGCCCAGGAAGGCGTTGGCATCTACCAGATCTCGACCCGCGATGGCCGGCGCATGTCGGCGGCGCGCGCTTTCCTGCGCCCGGCGATGAAGCGCGGGAATGTCCGCGTCGAGATGAAGGCGCTGGCGACAAAAATCCTGTTCGAGGGCAAGCGTGCCGTCGGCGTCGAATACCAGCAGAACGGCGAGATGAAGTCGGCGCGTGCGGGCCGCGAAATCATCCTGTCGGGCGGTTCGGTCAACTCGCCGCAATTGCTGCAGCTGTCCGGCGTCGGCCCATCCGCCCTGCTCAAAGGTCTGGGCATCCCGATCGTCCACGCCAACGAAAATGTCGGCGCGCATCTGCAGGACCATGTCGGCATCAACTACACCTTCAAGGGCAAGCTGCCGACGCTCAATCAGACGCTGCGTCCCTGGTGGGGCAAGCTGCTGGTCGGCATGCAATACATCCTGACCCGCTCCGGCCCGCTGTCGCTGTCGATGAACAATGCCGGCGGCTTCTTCCGCACCGACCCTGCGGCGACGCGGCCCAACATGCAGCTCTATTTCCAGGCCTTCTCGACCGTCATTCCCAAGAGCGGCGAGCGCCCCATCCTGACGCCCGACCCATGGCCGGGCTTTTCCATCGGCCTGTCCAATTGCCGGCCGTCGAGCCGTGGCGAGATCATGATCCGCTCGGCCAATCCGCGCGACTACCCCAGGATAACGGCCAATGCCTACTCCACCAATGCCGATGTCGAGGAGATGCTGGCAGCGGTGAAATTCGTGCGCAAGATCGCCTCGATGCCCGCCATGGCCGAGATCATCGAGGAAGAGGTCTTGCCCGGTCCCTCGATCACCTCCGATGCCGATCTGGTCCAGGATTTCCGGAAGCGCTCGGGCACCGTCTATCATCCGGTCTCGACCTGCCGCATGGGGCCGGATCCCGCGCGCGCCGTCGTCGACCCGCGCCTCAAGGTGCATGGTCTGGAAG
>NZ_RZOL01000105.1:0-16257 GCF_004022985.1 Mesorhizobium sp. M7A.F.Ca.ET.027.02.1.1
CGTCGAAGCTCGTCGCCGATGTGCGCGGCAAGCTGATGCAGATCCCTGAAGCTTTCGCGCTGAGCTTCGATCCGCCCTCTATCCCGGGTATCGGCACCACAGGCGGCTTCGAATTCGTCGTCGAGGATTTGACCGGCCGCGGCAGTTCAGCCCTCAACGATGCGACGCAAGCCGTGATCGCCGAGGCGCGCAAGCAGCCGGAAATCAACCCACAGCAGCTGTTCTCGCCATTCTCGACCTCGACGCCGCAGTTCAACTACGACCTCGACCGCAGCAAGGCCAAGCTGCTCGGCCTCAATCTGCCCGATGTCTTCAACACGCTGCAGATCTATCTCGGCTCGCTCTACGTCAACGACTTCAACCTGTTCGGCCGCACCTTCCGGGTGACCATCCAGGCCGACAAGGATGCACGTGCGGGTGCCGCCGACATTTCGCGGCTCTATGTGCGCAATGCCTCCGGCGGCATGGTGCCGCTCTCGACGCTGGGCAAACTCGTGCCCTTCGTCGGCCCGGAGACCGTGCCGCATTACAACAACAATGCCTCGGCCTCGATCAATGGCGGTGCCGCACCCGGCTTTTCCTCGGGCCAGGCGGTTGCCGCGATGGAACGGGCCGCCGCCATTGCGCTGCCAAGGGATTTCGGTTTCGAATGGACCGGCATCACCTTCCAGGAGCTCAAGGCAGGATCGATCGCGTCCGTCGTCTTCGGCCTCGCCATCGTCTTCGTCTTCCTGATCCTGGCGATGCAGTATG
Source organism: Mesorhizobium sp. M7A.F.Ca.ET.027.02.1.1 (assembly GCF_004022985.1). Classification (NCBI taxonomy): domain Bacteria; kingdom Pseudomonadati; phylum Pseudomonadota; class Alphaproteobacteria; order Hyphomicrobiales; family Phyllobacteriaceae; genus Mesorhizobium; species Mesorhizobium sp. M7A.F.Ca.ET.027.02.1.1. The sequence continues at coordinate 754 of NZ_RZOL01000105.1, forward strand.
AGAGCTGGGCGATGCCGTTCATGGTGCTGTTGGCGGTGCCACTGGCCCTGTTCGGCGCCTTCGTGGCCCTGTTGCTGCGTGGCATGCAGATCGACGTCTACTCGCAGATAGGCTTTGTCATGCTGATCGGCCTGGCGGCCAAGAACGCGATCCTGATCGTCGAGTTCGCAAGGCGACGGCGCGAAGAAGGCCTCAGCATCGTCGACGCGGCGATGGAGGCGGCACGGCTCAGGCTGCGGCCGATCCTGATGACGGCCTTCGCCTTCATCCTCGGCGTGCTGCCGCTGATGTTTGCGACCGGCGCCGGTGCGGCAAGCCGGCAGTCGATCGGCACCACCGTGTTCGGCGGCATGGTCGCGGCGACCACCCTGTCGCTGGTGTTCGTGCCGGTGTTCTACGCGGTCATCGAACAGCTGCGCGAACGCCGCGGCAATGACGAGCCCGCCTCTCAAGACAATGAACCAACGACTGAGCCCGCCTTGCGCCCCCTGGCGGAAGCGGCCGAATAAGATTGGAGACTGATCATGCGTAAATGGAAAATCGCGTTGGGAACGGCCGTCGCGCTGGGAGCGATCTCGGTGGCCAGCGTCCACCTGCTCGACATGGGCAACCTCAGCCTCAATGCCGGCACGGCCGCGGCGACGCCTGCTCCGGCGGCATTCGTCATGCCGGTGCCGGTGGTTAGTGTCGTCAAGAAGACGATCCCGATCTACCTGGACTATGCCGCGCGGACGGAACCGATCCGCAGCATCACCTTGCAGGCCAGGATTCCGGGCTATCTGCAGGAGCAGACCGCAGCCGACGGCGTCGACGTCCGGCAAGGCGACCTTCTCTACAAAATCTCGCCTGACGACTTCCAGGCGGCTCTCGACCAGGCCAAGGCGCAAGTGCAGCGCGATACGGCGACGCTCGACTATGCCCGCTCCAACCTCGGTCGCGGCACCGAGCTCGCCAAGAGCGGCTACCTCGCCAAGGACGGCTTCGACCAGCGCACCAGCACCTTGCGCGAGGCACAGGCGTCGCTGGCGGTCAACCAAGCGGCGGTCCGCACGGCAGAGCTCAATTTGAGCTACGCCGAAATCCGGGCGCCGTTTGCCGGGCGTCTCGGCCGCAACCAGGCTTCGGTCGGAACGCTGGTCAGCGTTGCCGGCACCGTGCTCAACACGCTGGTGCAACTCGATCCGATCTACGTCACCTTCAACCCGAGCGAGACGGATCTGGCCGAGATCGAGCAAGCCCGTGCGAACGGCCCGATCGAAGTGGAGGTGCTGCTCCCCGGCCAGACCGAGGCCAGCCAGAAGGGCGAGCTTACCTTCATCGACAATTCGGTCGACCGCTCGACCGGCACGATCACGGCGCGCGCAACGATCGGTAACGGCAAGTTCACGCTGCTGCCCGGCCAATATGTTCGTGTCCGGCTGCATGTGAGAGAGCAGGCCGACGCGCTGATGGTGCCGCAGACGGCGCTGGGCTCGAGCCAGCTCGGCAAATATCTCTATGTCGTCGGCAAGGACAACACGGTCGACCAGCGGCTGGTTTCGCTCGGACCGACGAGCGGCGGTCAGGTCGCCATCCTCAGCGGCGTCGCCGAGGGCGACCAGGTGATCACGGGCAATCTGCAGAAGATCGGACCCGGAGCGCCTGTATCGCCGATACCGGAAAAGCCGGCCACCTGAACACCCCCGTCAGGACCCGGCTTCAGCGCGGCGCCCCGACCTTCCCACAGGTCGCGGGCGCCGCTCGACTGAGCAGTTCCACCAGACCGGCAACATCGGCGCGGTCGGCCTTGGCCGGCGGCATGAATGCACAGTAGGGATGCCCGAGGCGCACCGAGACGGAGGAGAGCGCAATCAGCCGACCGGCCGCCAGATCGGCGCGCGCCATGACCCGCTGGCCAAGCGCGATGCCCAGGCCCAGCCTTGCCGAGGCGATCGCAAGGCTGGACAGGCCGACGCGCCGCCCGTGCGACGGGTTGGGTGAGCGGCTGCCGCCGGAGGCCGCAAACCAGTCAGCCCAGGTCGGGTGCGAGGCATAGTTCGGCCCCCAATTGGTGTGGATGAACTGGCTCTCGTGCAAATCCGCCAGACTGGTATCGCCATTGCCGTGCCGGTGCCAGAATTCCGGTGCGCAGACAGGCAGGACGTCGTCATGGACGAGACGGACGAGTTTCAATCCGGGATAGTGATAATCGCCATAGCTGATGCGCAGGTCGATGTTCTGGCGCATCAGGTCGACCGGATCGTCCTCGACCCGAACGTCGATCGCCATCTGCGGAAAGGCATCGAGAAGTACCGCCAGCCTCGGCGCCAGCCACAGTTCGGCCAGCGAGAACGGCACGCTGACGACCAGGCGCGTCCGCATCCCGCCCTCCAGCATGCGCTGGCCTATGGCGGCGATGTCTCCTAGCGCCTTCGCCGTCTGTGGATAGATGGCGTGGCCGGCATCGGTGAGCGCGATGCGGTTGCCGGTGCGCACGAACAATTGCTTGCCGAACCAGTTCTCAAGATTGCGTATCTGCTGGCTGACCGCTGCAGAGGACACGCCGAGTTCAGAAGCGGCCAAGGTGAAGCTGCCGGCACGGGCGGCAACTTCAAAAGCCTTGATCGCATTCAGCGGCGGCAACCGTTCCACAACAGATCCATAAGTTTTTCTTGCTCAATCTTAATTATTTTCGACGTTGAGAGAAAGATTTTTTTGCCGTCTCCGACCATCCGGCGCTGCGCAAGGTGGAGACCATCAGCCACACCGTCTGTGCCGACCAGATTCCTGGCAGTGTCGTGCTCGCCATCTACGAATACGAACCGCTACTGCGCTTCCTGGCAGCGACGATGGGCAAGACCAGGCTGCATGTCATGCAGGATCCGCTGGCGCGAACCAATGTCATGGCCTATCGCGCCGGCGAGGCTTTGAACTGGCATTTCGATCGTTCCGAATTCACGACGACGCTGCTGCTGCAGGCAGCGGAATACGGCGGCGACCTCGAATACCGCACCGATCTGCGATCTGACGGCAATCCCAACTATGACGGCGTCGCAAGGCTGCTGGACGGGCGCGACCCCGATGCAAAGATCCTGCGCATGAAGCCCGGCACGCTGAATGTCTTCCGCGGCAAAAACACCGCGCATCGCGTCACCACGGTCGAAGGCGAGCGCGAGCGCATGATCGCGGTGTTTTCCTACTATGAAAAGCCCGGCGTGATGTTCAGCCCCGAGGAGCGGGTCGGCTTCTACGGCCGTGCCGCCTGAGACCGAAAGGCCGACATGCCAACGGCCCCCAAGAATCCGAAGATGACCTCTTGTTAGATTGTCGACAATCTGCTTGTCTTGCTTTCGATTTCCCTGGGAGTGGCCGAATGGCGAAAGCGGATTTCAGTCCGATTGCGGACACGACGCGACGCGCCGAGATCGTCGCGCTGTTGCGGCGCGCGATCCTGACCGGGCAGCTCGCACCCGGCCAGAAGCTCAACGAGCTGCGGATTTCCGAACAGATGCGGGTCAGCCGCGCGCCGTTGCGCGAGGCAATGCGCGAACTGGTCCAGGAAGGCATCCTGACCAGCATCCCCTATGCCGGCACCTTCGTCATCGAGGTCACAGCCAAGGACATCGACGATGCCTATTCGTTCAACAAGGTGATGGACGAGCTGGCCATCGAGCGGGCGTGGCCGCTGCGCGACCAGCGCTTCTTCGACGAGCTCGACCGGCGTCACGAAGCCGTGAAGCAGGCGACCCGTGCGTTGGACACGACACGCCAAATCGAAACCGCGCTGCAACTGCATGGCCTGATCTACGAATGGGCCGACAATTCGGTGCTGCTGGAAACCTGGCAGCGGCTGACCAGCCGGCTGCAGATGTATTTTGCGCTCCACCAGCATGCCCGCAATGAGCCGGTGCCGGCCGAAGATGTTCACGAAACCTATGTGCGGTTGCTGAAGGGCAAGGACATGCGTGCAGCCCAGCGCCATGCCAGGGAGCACATCGATCTCGATTTCGAGGAGTTGCTTGCCTATGCGCGCGGCCTCGAACAACGCCCGTCGAGGGGCGCCTGACCCGTTCCCCACCATCACAGACAGCGGACAAGACACGTGCAGATCGAAACCATCAAGGCCTACCATGTCGTGCAGCCCTTCGTGGACGGGCCATACCGCATGTCGAAGGGGCGCGAGGCCGACGCTTTCGACGCGGTGATCGTGTCCATTGCATCAGACAGCGGTATCACCGGCTGGGGCGAGATGGCGCCGCTCGGCAATTTTTACTCGGCAGCCTTCCCGGCCGGCGTTCGCGCCGGGGTGGTCGAGATCGCGCCGCATCTGATCGGCCATGATCCACGCGGACTAGCCAGCATCGGCCGGCTGATGGACACGGTGTTCAAGGGTCATCCCTACATCAAGTCGGCGCTCGACATGGCCTGCTGGGATCTGGCGGGGCGCGCCGCCGACGTGCCGCTGGTCACGCTGCTCGGCGGCAAGGAAAGCGACACCGCAGAACTCTATAAGGTCGTCACGCACGGCAGCGTCGACGCCATGGCCGCGCTGGCCAAGCGCATCGTCAAGGACGGCTTCCACCGGCTACAGGTCAAGGTCGGCGGCAATGTGCATGACGACATCGAGCGTGTCACCGCGGTCGCCGCCTCGGTGCCGAAAGGCACGGTCATCTTCTGCGACGCCAATGCCGGCTGGACGCCCTATCAGGCGCGCCAGTTCGCCGGCGCGACGCGCAGCATCGACTACACGTTCGAGCAGCCCTGCACCACGATCGATGAAAACATGTCGGTGCGCCGCATGCTCGACAAGCCGATGGTGCTCGACGAATCCGTCACCTCGCTCGAGGCGATGCTGGAAATTCATCGCCTGGGTGCGGCCGACGGGCTGACCCTGAAGATCTCGCGCCTTGGCGGGGTGACGAAGACGCGCCAGATCCGCGACGTTGCCGTCGACCTCGGCTTCATGATCACGGTCGAGGACACGGGCGGCGCCGAGATCGACACCGCGGCCATGGCGCATCTGTCGTTGTCGACGCCGGAAGAGCGCCGGCTGCATGCCATCGCCTTCCATGAATGGGTGACGGTGCGCACGGCGTCGAACATGCCGCCGGTCACCGGCAGCCGCATGGGCGTTCCAGATGGCCCCGGCCTTGGCATTGATGTCGTTCCCGACCTGCTGGGCAAGCCTTTCTTCGAGGTCGGCCGCTGAGATGAAGATCCGCAGCATCAAAGCCACGCCGATCAATCTGCGCCTCGAAGCGCCCTATGCCTGGGTGTTCGGCGAACTCGACGGCTTTTCGCCGACCATTGTTGAAGTCGAGACGGAGGATGGCTTGATTGGCCTCGGCGAAGCGCCGACGCCGGCGGCGGCCGCGATCATCAACGATGTCCTGGCGCCACGGCTGGTCGGGCGCGATGCCTTCGACATCGCCGGCGCCGAGCATGTCTGCCTGCCCTTCTGGACCGGCGTGCAGTCGATCAACGACCGCACCCGCATCATGGCTTTCGGCGCCATCGAGATGGCTTTGTGGGACCTGCGCGGCAAGGCGTGGAACCAACCGCTCTACCAGTTGCTTGGCGGCGCTGTGCGCAAGGATATCCCGTTCACCGACTATTTTTCGCTGCGCGGTGATGGACCAAAGGTGAAGGGCGAGACGACGCCGGAAGAAGTCGCCGATTATTGCGTCGAATTGCACGAGACGCACGGAACGACCTTCTTCGAAGGCAAGTTCTCGACCGATGATCCGAAAATCTCGTTAAAAATGGTCGAGCTGATCCGCCGTAAACTCGGCGACGATGCGATGATCCGCATCGATTCCAACCAGGCTTATTCACTCAGCACCGCGCGGCGGCTGGCGCGGCCGCTGGAAGAGCTCGGGGTGCGCAACTGGGAGGACCCGGTGGCGACCATCGAGGAGATGCGCGAATTGCGGCGCCATTGCTCGATCCCGTTCTCGACCCACAACATCGACATTGCGCGCGCCATGGAAACCAAGGTTCCGGACGCGTTCGTCGGCAACCCGACGACGCATGGCGGCATCGGCCGGCTACTGCGCTTCGTTGGCGCCTGCGAGCACGCCGGCATCGATTTCTGGTGCTACAGCGGCGACAGCGGCATCGGCAGTGCCGCCTATCTGCACCTGTGCGCGGCACTTGGTTGGATCAGGGAGCCGAACCAGTCGCTGTTTCGCATGCTGCCGATGGATGTCACCGAGGAAGGGCCGTTTTCGCCGAGAAACAATTTCGTGCGCGTTCCGGAAGGTCCCGGTCTCGGCGTCACCTTGTCGCGCAAGAACCTCGCTGCCTGTCACAGAGACTTTACCGAGAAAGGACCGTGCAACAAGTATCACGACCCGGCAAAACCCGGAACCTATCGCCGTTTGCCGCTGAACTAGACGGCGGAAGCAGTGCAGCCAGGAAGCCGGCGCGTCCACGCCACGACTGGATGGACCGGACAAAACCGCATGCTAAGGTTCCTGTCGACAGGCCTCTCTGGCGGCGGGAAAATGGAGCAATCCACGAAATTTCGTCAACCATAAGAAATAGGGGAAAGGGTAAAAACCCATGAGCAAGAACTACAGCATTCTCGACCTGATCCGGCGCAATCGCACGCCGCTTGAAAATCACCTGATCGACGGCCTTGTCGACGGTCGTGTCAGCCGCCGCGACTTCGTCCGTCACGGCAGCCTGCTCGGCCTGTCGCTGCCGCTGCTGGGCCGTATCGGCATGGCAGCCGGCCTCGGCGGCATGCCGTCGCTGGCGCGCGCCCAGGGCGCGCCCGGCGCCACCATCCGTGTCGCCAGCAGCGTGCCGGCAGCGACGATCGACCCGGTCACCATTGCCGACGCCGGCGGCTTGCTTGTCATGCAGCAGGTTGCCGAGTTTCTCTGCGTCGACGGTCCCGATCTGGTGCTGCAGCCGGCGCTGGCCGAGAGCTGGAAGCCGAACGACAACGGCACGGTTTGGACCTTCAAGCTGCGCAAGGGCGTAAAATTCCACAGCGGCGGCGAGATGAAGGCCGAGGACGTCGTGGCCAGCATCGACCGCCTTGCCGATCCGGCAAACTCGTCCAACGCGCTGTCGGTGTTCAACGGCATCCTGCAGAAGGGCGCCTCCAAGAAGGTCGACGACTACACGGTGGAATTCCACCTCGATGCGCCGAACGGCAACTTCCCCTACATGCTGTCGTCCGACAACTACAACGCCGTCATCATCCCGGCGAGTTACAAGGGCGACTACGAGAAGAGCTTCGACGGCACCGGGCCGTTCAGAATAGAGAAATACACGGCAAAGGTCGGCGCCTCCTTCGTCCGCAACGAAGACTATTGGGGTCCGAAGGCACTGCCGGAACGCACCGAATTCACCTTCTTCACCGATATGCAGCCGCAGATCCTGGCGCTGCAGGGCGGACAGGTCGACATCATCAACCAGATGCCCGTGCTGGCCGGCGTCGCTCTGCTCAACGATCCGAACGTCGACATCATCAGCCTGAAGTCGTCGGCCCATCAGCAACTGCACATGCGCTGCGACGAGGGTCCGTTGAAGGATGCGCGCGTGCGCCGTGCCATTGCGCTCTGCCTCGATCGCGACAAGCTGGCCGCCGGCCTGATGAAGGGACGCTCCGCTCTAGGCAATGACAGCCCGTTCGCCGCCGTCTATCCTTCGACCGATACGAGCGTGCCGCAACGCAAGCAGGATATCGCCCAGGCCAAGCAGCTCATGGAAGCAGCCGGCCTTGGCCAGGGCTTCAAGATAACCCTGACCACCGAACGCTACCTGGAAATCCCCGAATACGCCCAGCTGATCCAAAACTGGGTCAAGGAGATCGGTGTCCAACTCGACCTCAACATCCTCGACCAAAGCGGCTATTACGGAGACGCGGTGTTCGGCAAGTCGAACTGGCTGGATTCGGTGATGGGCATCACCGACTATGGTCACCGCGGCGTGCCGAACGTCTATCTCGCGGCACCGCTGAAGAGTGAAGGCACCTGGAACGCGGCACACTTCAAGAACAAGGACTATGACGCGCTGGCGACCAGCTACATCGCGGCCCTCGACCTCGAGGCACAGAAGGCCGACGCCGGCAAGATCCAGAAGCTGCTGCTCGAGGAAACGCCTGTCATCTTCGGCTATTTCTATGACTATCTGACGGCGACGGCGAAGGGTGTGGCCGGCGTGCAGCCGACCGCCATGTCGCAGCTGTTCCTCGATAAGGCATCGAAGGCCTGAACGGAAGGGAAAGCCAATCCTCTAACAGCCAGCTCCCGCATGGGGGCTGGCTCCACAAGGAGTCCTAGCCATTCTCTCCTTCCTTGTCCGGCGTGTCTCGCTGTCGCTCGTCACGCTGTTCCTGCTCAGCATCATGGTGTTCCTGGGCGGCCAGGTGCTGCCCGGCAATGTCGGGCGCGCCATATTGGGCCCGTTCGCCGACCAGCGCGCGGTCGACGCGCTCAATCACACGCTCGGCGTCGATCGCCCGCTGCTAACGCAATACTGGAGCTGGATCTCCAACTTCGTCCAGGGCGACATGGGTACGTCCTACATCTTCCGCTCGCCGGTCGCGCCTTTCGTCATCGATGCACTGGGCAATTCGATGAAGCTGGCAGCGGTCGCCTTCGTGCTCGTGGTGCCGATCGGCATCCTCGGCGGCGTCGTCGCAGCGCTCAACCTCAACCGCCCGCTCGACCGCATCATCAGTCTCGGCGGCCTGTCGGTGACGGTGCTGCCGGAATTCGTCACCGGCATCATCCTGATCCTGATCTTTGGTGTCTGGCTGCGCTGGCTGCCGATATCGGCCGCATGGCCGCGCGACGCCGGCTTCTTCACACAGCTCTATTACCTGATCCTGCCCTCGCTGCCGCTGTTCCTGGTGCTGTTCGGCTACATCGCCCGCATGGCACGCTCCGGCATGATCGAGGCGCTCGATTCCGACTACACGCGAACGGCCGTGCTGAAGGGCCTGCCCTGGCGCACGGTGATCTGGCGGCATGTGCTGCGCAATGCGCTGCTGCCGACCATCACCGTCATCGCGACGCAGACCGGCTACCTCATCGGCGGCCTTGTCGTCATCGAAACGCTGTTTCGCTATCAGGGCATCGGCTCGCTGATCTTCACCGCCGCGCGCGGCAAGGACTTCCCGATGCTGGAGTCGGGCATCCTCACCATCGGCATCGTCTATGCCGTGGCCACCCTTATGGCCGACTTCCTCTATTCCGTGCTCAATCCGCGTATCCGTCTGGGGTCAGATCAATGAGCGCCGTCCAAACCAGCTCTCCGACACCAGACGACACACGCCGGCGCGGCCCGCTGGCGGAGGTCTTTTACTCGCTGCTGCGCTCGCGCACATTCCTTGTCGGTTTCGCCATCGTGCTGTTCTGGGTTGCCTGTGCGCTGTTCGGCGAGCATTTCGCACCTTACGATCCGCTCGCCGACGACATCATCAACGCGCTGGCGCCGCCCTCTTCCGAACACTGGTTCGGCACCGACCAGATCGGCCGCGACGTCTTCTCGCGCGTCATCGTCGGTTCGCGCGACATCCTGACCGTCGCACCGCTGGCAACCTTGCTGGCGACAGTGGCCGGCACGGGGCTCGGCCTCCTTACCGGCTATTTTCGCGGTCTCGTCGACGATGTCGTCAGCCGCATCCTGGAAGCCTTCATGGCGATCCCGGTGGTCATCGTCGCGCTGCTGGCCATCGTCGCGCTCGGCACCTCCAAAACCACGGTCATCGTCGTCATCGGCCTGAGCTTCGCGCCGATCATTGCGCGCACCGTGCGCTCGGCGGTGCTGGCCGAGCGCGAACTCGACTATGTCGCCGCCGCACAGCTTCGGCATGAAAGTGCACTGCATACGATGTTCGTCGAGATCCTGCCCAACGTCATCCCGCCGATCCTGGTCGAAACCACCGTGCGGCTCGGCTACGCCATTTTCGCGGTCGCCACGCTCTCCTTCATGGGTTTCGGCATCCAGCCGCCCTCACCCGACTGGGGGCTCTCGATCTCCAACAATTACGGCATGATCGGCGGCGGCTTCTGGTGGACGGTGCTGTTCGATGCGCTCGCCATCGCTTCGCTGGTGATCGGCGTCAATCTGGCGGCCGACGGCGTTCACGGAGCGCTCAATGACTAACTCCGCCAAGGCCGAAAACGCACTCGAACTCACCGATCTTTCGGTTGCCTACCGCGTCGCCGGCCGCAATCGCGCCGTGCTACGCAACCTCAGCCTCACCATCGGCCAGGGCGAAGCCTATGGGCTGGTCGGCGAATCCGGTTGCGGCAAGTCGACAGTGGCGCTCACCGTCGTGCGCTATCTGCCGAGAAATGGCTCGATCACCGGCGGCGCGATCTCGCTCGACGGCCAGAACGTGATGAAACTTGACGCCGAAGCGCTCAGGCGGGCGCGCGCGGAAAGCGTCTCCATGGTCTATCAGGACCCAGGCAAGGCGCTGAACCCATCGATCCGCGTCGGCCGTCAGCTGACCGAGATTTTTGAACTCGGCGGCGTTTCGGGACGAGCGGCCACCGACCGGGCGATTGCGATGCTGAACCGCGTGCGCATCTCCGACCCCGTCAGCGTCATGCAGCGCTACCCGCACCAGCTTTCCGGCGGCATGCAGCAACGCGTGGCGATTGCCATGGCGCTGGCCAACGATCCGTCGATGCTGATCCTCGACGAGCCGACCACCGGCCTCGATGCGACGGTGGAGGCCGAAGTGCTCGACCTGATCGCACAGCTCAGGCAGGAACTGTCGGCCTCTATCCTGTTCATCAGCCACAACCTCGCCGTCGTTTCCAACATGTGCGACCGAGTGGGCGTGCTCTATGCCGGCATGCTGGTCGAGGAAGGACCAACGGAGGTCGTGTTCAACGATCCGCGCCATCCCTATACGGTGGCGCTGCTGCGCTGCCTGCCGCGCGGGGGCCAACGCAAGGATCAGGGCCGGCTCGACACCATTCCGGGTTTCCTGCCCGGCATCGGGGCCGACATCAAGGGCTGCGCCTTCGCCGATCGCTGCGCGCTCGCCGACGATCGCTGCCGCAGCGAATTGCCACCGCTCTACGATCTGGGCGGCCGGCTGTCGCGCTGCTTCCATCACGACAAGGCGCAGGCGCTGCCGCGCGAGACACCGAGCGATGTGGCGCCTGTCCCAAAGGCGGCAGCCGCACCGGTGCTGCGCGTCGCCGGGCTGAACAAGACCTATGCCAGCCATGGCCAGGCACTGCGCGCCGTCAAGGATGTCTCGCTCGATTTGCGACCCGGCGAGACGCTCGGGCTGGTCGGTGAGTCCGGCAGCGGCAAGACGACCTTCGCCAGGCTGCTGCTCGGCTTGGTGCCGCCCGATGACGGCGGCACCATCGAACTCGAGGGCAAGGCGCTGGCGCCCAGGCTGGAGAACCGCAGCGACGACCAGATCAAGGCGATGCAGATCGTCTTCCAGAATCCGGACTCCGCACTCAACCGCTCGCATTCGATCCGCCACCTGATCGGCCGGGCGCTGAAGCGGCTGGCCGGCCTCTCCGGCAAGGCGCTGGAGTCGCGCCTCAATGACCTTGTCCGCTCGGTCCGGCTCACCGACCGCCATCTTGCGGTCAAGCCACGCCAGCTCTCCGGCGGCCTGAAGCAGCGCGTCGCCATCGCGCGCGCCTTCGCCGGCGACCCGCGCATCGTCGTCTGCGACGAACCGACCTCGGCGCTCGACGTTTCGGTGCAGGCTGCCATCCTCAATCTGCTCGCCGACCTGCAGTCGAAGGAAGACGTCAGCTACATCTTCATCTCGCACGACCTTGCCGTGGTGCGTTACCTCTCCGACAAGATCGCCGTGCTCTATCTCGGCCGCATCATGGAACTTGGGCCATCGGAAGACGTCTTTTCCGGACCGCATCACCCCTATACCGAGGCGCTTTTGTCGGCGGTGCCCAAACTCGACCAGACCGAGACGGCACGCATTCGTCTCGACGGCGAAATCCCCAGCGCCACCAATCCGCCTTCGGGCTGCGTGTTCCACACGCGCTGCCCGCGCAAGATCGGCCCGATCTGCGAACAGCAGGAGCCGCCACTCGGCGAGGCCCAGCCCGGCCATTCGATCCGCTGCCACATTCCTTACGCCGAACTGGCCAGGCTGCAGAGAGCGGTCGTGACCGAGCCGGCATAGCGCTCTCGCTCGCGTGGCTTGGCCGGTCAGATCTGGCCGGCCATGCTGAGAGCACGGTCACCTTCTGAAAAACCCTGCCCTTCGGCCCAGTCCTGGCCAGCGTGCGCAGGCCTGTGAGCGCGACATCCAGAACATCCGAAGACACGGGATTCGAGGGATAGGCGAGGTAGATCGGCCGTTGGAATACCGGAGCGTTGTCGATGCGCCGCATCTCGCCGCGCTCGATATGACCGCTGACGGCACTGAGCGGCAGATAGGCGGCGGCCTGCTGCGACTGCACGTGCTGAAGCCCGATGAAGACCAGCCCGGCCGAAATCGCCGGCTTGACCATGCCGGCAAAGGCGCGGTCGTGCTCGATGCGGAACTCCAGCCCCCAGTCCATCAGGATATAGTTTTCGGTCCATGGCTTGGTCTGTGCGGCGTGCTGGACGAGCACGACCTGATCGACGGCCAGCGTCTCGTAGACAATGCCGGGATGCGGTCGCGGCAGATAGAGGATGCAGATGTCGAGCAGGCCTTCCGCCAGCTGGTCGATCGCCGAGTCCGGAAAGCTGCCCTCCAGCCGCAGCGCCACGTTCGGCCGCCTGGCGCGCATCCACTCGACCCATGGCGAGGTGATGCGGTCCCACAGATAGGCCGGCGCGGTCAGCCGCAGCAAGGTCTCGTAACCATCGGGAACGGCGATGTCCTGCCGCGATTGCTCCCAGGTGCGGGTGATCGACGAGGCATGCGGCAGGAACTGCCGGCCGGCCGGCGTCAGCGTGACGCCATCGCGGTCGCGCACGAAAAGCCGGCGGCCCAACTGCTCCTCCAGCCCCCTGATCCGCGCACTGACGGTGGACTGGGCGAGGTTGAGCCGGCTGGCCGCGACGGTGAAGCTGCCATGGGTGGCGACTTCGAGAAAGCTGCGCAGATTCTCAGTGTCCATGCCCACCTCCTGCATCGAAAATTTCGATGACTCCTATCAAAAAATATCGCTTTCCGGCGGCAGTCAACAATGAACTAGATGGCTGAACCCCAAGACAAGCGAGGAATCCGGATGATCGACAACGCTCGCAGAACACTCACTGCAATCGAAAATTCCGCTGTTGACGAATTGCTGGCCGGCAGGATGGACCGCCGTGACTTCCTGCGCCATGGCAGCGTGCTTGGGCTTTCCTTGCCGTTCCTGGGCAGCCTTGTCGCGGCCGCCGGCCTCGGCACCCAGCAGGCCCGCGCCGAGGGCAAGCCGGGCGGCACGGTGCGCGCCGGCGTGGCGACGCCGGGCGGCGCCATCGATCCCGTCACCTACTATGACAGCGGCAGCTACCAGCTGGTTTTCCAAACCGCCGAGTTTCTCTGCATCACGCAGCCGGACCTCACTTTGAAGCCTGTGCTGGCAGAGAGCTGGGCGCCGAACGAGGATGGCAGCGTGTGGACCTTCAAGCTGCGCAAGGGCGTGAAATTCCACAATGGCGAGGATTTCAAGGCCGACGACGTCGTCGCGACCTTCGACCGGCTGGCCGATCCCAACGGCGCTTCCAACGCGCTTTCGGTGTTCAAAGGCCTTCTTTCGAAGGGCGGCACCGGGAAGGTCGACGACCACACCGTCGCCTTCCATCTCGATGCGCCGAATGGCAGCTTTCCCTATTCAGTGTCGATCGACAATTACAACGCCGTCATCCTGCCGGCGAGCTACAAGGGCGATTACGAAAAGACGTTCGAAGGCACCGGACCGTTCCGGTTGGAAAGCTACACGCCAAAGGTCGGCGCGACCTTCATCCGCAACCCCGACTATTGGGGTGAGAAGGCGCTGCCCGACCGGCTCGAATTCAAGTTCTACGGCGATGTGCAGCCGCGCATCCTGGCGCTGCAGGCCGGCGAGGTCGACATTCTCGATGCCGTCCCGCTCGATGTCAGCCAGGTCGTGCTGAACAGTCCTGATATCACCGTCTTGCGTGTCGCTTCGACCGCGCACCGCCAGTTGCACATGCGCTGCGACACCGGCCCCTTCACCGACAAGCGCGTGCGCCAGGCGCTGGCGCTGTGCATCGACCGCGCCAAGCTGGTCGACGGCTTGTGCCGCGGCATGGCGGCGACTGGCAATGACAGCCCGTTCGCGCCGGCCTTCCCGGCGACCGACAAGTCGGTGCCGCAACGCGTCCAGGACATCGCCAAGGCCAAGCAGTTGCTCGAGGCGGCGGGTCTCGCCGAAGGCTTCGACATCACGCTGACCACGCTGCGCTATTCCGACATTCCGGGCTATGCGCAATTGTTCCAGAATTTCGCCAAGGAGATCGGTGCGCGCATCTCGCTCAACATCGAGGACCAGGACAAATATTACGGCAAAGCGGTGTTCGGCCAGTCGGACTGGCTGGACAGCCCGCTCGGCATCACCGACTACGCGCATCGCAGCGTGCCAAACGTCTTCCTCAAGAGCCCGTTGGTCAGCGACGGCCCTTGGAACGCGGCGCATTTCAAGAGCCCGGCCTATGATGGCATGGTCACCAGCTATCTCAAGGCGCTCGATGCCGGCGCGCAGCGCGCTGCCGCCTCTGACATCCAGAAATTGCTGCTCGACGAGACGCCTGTCATCTTCAGCTATTTCCCCGATCTGCTGGTGCCGGTGCGCAAGAATGTCAGCGGCCTTCCGCCGATCGCGGCCGGCCTGCTGCTCGACCGCGTGTCGTTGAGCTGATCGTGCGCCAGCGCCCGATGACAAAAGAAACAAAACGGGAGACTACCATTCGCAAGCCCCATCTGCGCGGCCGTGGGCCGCATTTTCCGCTGCTCGACACCATCGTGCAGTATGAATTCGAGCCGGGCTACATAGCCTTCACCATGCCGACGCAGAAGCGCCTGCGTGTGCAGGTGGGATCGATGACCGTGGCCGATACGACTAATGCCTTGGTGTTCTACGAATCCGATCACCTGCCGGTCTACTACTTCCCGATCGGCGACGTTCGCGAGGAATTCCTGCTGCCGAGCAAGACGACGACAGAGGACCCGTTCAAGGGCACAGCCACCCACTATTCACTCAACACCGGCATCACGCTGGTCGAGGACGCGGCCTGGCGCTATCTCGATCCGGTCAAGGGCTGTCCGCCAATATCCGACTACATGTCGTTCACCTGGAGCAAGATGGGACACTGGTTCGAGGAGGACGAGGAGATCTTCGTCCACGCCCGCGATCCGTTCCGCCGGGTCGACTGCCTCCCGTCGTCGCGGCGCGTGCAGGTCATTCTCGACGGCGAACAGGTCGCCGATTCACGCCGCGGCGTGTTCCTGTTCGAGACCGGCCATCCGGTGCGCCACTATCTGCCGATCGCCGACACGCGGCTCGATATGTTCGCGCCCAGCCGCTACATTTCGCGCTGTCCTTACAAGGGCATCTC
>NZ_RZOL01000106.1:0-16248 GCF_004022985.1 Mesorhizobium sp. M7A.F.Ca.ET.027.02.1.1
CGCGTACGCCAGTTCGAACGCCACTATTTCGCCCAGATCTTTTCCCCACAGCCCGACTTCGCCTCGGACTGGCTGCTCATCGTCGGCGAAGGCCTGCGCGCGCCGAAATTCCTGCTGTCGCAGCGCGTCGCGCTAGCCCGTCGGCTGCGGCGAAATTACATCTACCTGTTCCTGATCCTGTTGCTGGCCTGGGTGCTCAAGATATCCACACCCAGCCTTCAAACCGTGGGCGTCAGGACCGGCTTTGCCGGCTCGCTTCGCCAAGCCGTGGACAGCGCCGCCCTTGGCCCCGTTCCCGGTGTGGCGATCGTGGTTATCGTGGCCGCATTCTATGTCGGGTTGCTTGCCATCGTCTTTTTCACGGCCGATGACGACGGCGAACTGTCCTTTGGCGAGGTGCATGTTTGACGTTTATGCCCGCAACAAGTCGCTGCAATGCAAACGGCGGCCCGCGCGTTGAAATGGTCGGTCCGCCGAAACGTTTGGGAGAACGGAACTGCGCGCCTAGATGCCGAAGAACTGCTTGCCAACCATGTAGCCCAGCGCCGCTACGACCAGCGGAAACAGTGCCGGCGCGGCTTTGCCTAGAAGGGAGACCTGCAGGTCCTTCGCCGGCGTATGACGTGCATTGCCGAGATTCTTGGTCATTGCTTGCCTCGGGTTCGAAAGACTCATTAGCAAATGCTGATTAACAGCATGGCCGCGTTAACGGCCTGATAGGAAATCAACTCTGATCAGATGCAAATTCGAATGATCGGCACATGGACGGCAAAGACGCGCTGCCCTATTTAGCGGCGTTCGAAGCATTGGCCGGGACGCGCTGCCTGTTCGCGCCAATCGGGAAAACCGCGCCTGAACAACAAGATGGCTCAGGAGCTCAATTTAGCAGATGACGCCAGCTCCAGAGCCGCCTCGCCCGAGCCTGGTGTTGATAAGCGCTGGTCGAACGGCAGGCCCGCGGCGTACACAGGCCGCACGCTGTCAAAAAATTCGCAAACCAATGTCGGACTGGCCAGGCTTCGTCCGTCCTTGGGGTATCGAACAGGCATTCATGAAAGGATCCAGCTATGCCCGGCACCGTACGTTTGCACCGCGTCCTGACGACCAGCCCGGAAAAGGTCTATCGCGCCTTCGTTGAAGCGGACGCGCTGGCCAAGTGGCTTCCGCCAAACGGCTTCACCTGCACGGTCCATAGTTTCGAGGCAAAGGTCGGCGGCACGTTCAAGATGTCGTTCCGCAATTTCACCACCGGCGACAGCCATTCCTTCGGCGGCGAGTACCTCGAACTCGTCCCGGGCGAGCGCCTGCTCTACACCGACAGGTTCGACGATCCCAACCTGCCCGGCGAGATACGGGTCACCGTGACCTTGAAAAAAGTGTCGGTCGGCACCGAAATCGATATCACCCAAGCCGGCATTCCGGACGTCATTCCGGTCGAGGCCTGCTATCTCGGCTGGCAGGAGTCGCTCAGAAACCTGGCAAAGCTCGTCGAACCCGAAATCAATCAATAGGCTGGGGCCGGAAGAACGGGTCGTTTCTGGCCTGCCGAAGCGTGAGACTTGGACTGTGGCGGGAACTGCCCTTTGTCGCTAGCAATTCATCATCGACATCCCCTGTGACTGGACGTGTCAATGAAGAATGCAGCGGAGGCTGAAAAAGCATGACTCTGACCAACCGAGACATCATCGAGTTGACCGCGTGGCGACGCCAGCTGCACCAGGCCCCGGAAATCTCGAATGAAGAGGAAAAGACGGCAAAGGAGGTTGTCGCCTTCCTCGCCGATACGGGGCCGGACAAGGTGCTGACACAACTCGGCGGGCACGGCGTCGCGGCCATATATGACAGCGGCAAAGCGGGGCCGACGGTGCTGTTCCGTTCGGAACTCGATGCCTTGCCTATCGAAGAACTTTCAGGCGTACCGCATTCGTCGCGCGTGCCGGGCAAGTCGCATATGTGCGGCCATGACGGACACACCGCGATCCTGGCATCCCTCGGCCGTCAGTTGGGGCGCGAAAGGCCTGCAAGCGGCCGCGTCGTGCTGATGTTCCAGCCGGCGGAGGAAACCGGCAATGGCGCGGCAGGCGTCGTCGCCGATCCGCGCTTCGGCGAGATTGCTCCGGATTTCGCTTTCTCATTGCACAACCTGCCCGGCGTGCCATTTGGCGAGGTGCGGCTCAAAGCCGGCGTGGTCAACTGTGCTTCACGCGGCATGCGCATCGTGCTGGAGGGCAAGACCGCCCATTCGTCCATGCCGGAGACCGGCATTTCGCCGATGCTGGCGGTCAGTGAGCTGATGCCGGCGCTGCCGGCGCTCGGGCGCGGGACCTTCGCCGATGACGACTTCTCCATGCTGACGGTCACCCATGCCGCGATGGGCGAAGCCGTGTTCGGCATCTCGCCGGCTCACGCCGAGGTGTGGGCCACGCTGCGCACCCGGCGTGACGAGCGCATGGCGAACCTTTGCGCTGCTGCCGAAGCACTGGTCGCCAGGATCGCGGGCGAGCATCGCCTTTCCGCCCGCTGGGACTATCACGAGATCTTCGTCGCCAGCGTCAACGCGCCGGACGCGGTGGAGCATCTGCGGCGCGCGCTCGATGAAGAGGGCGTCGCGCACGGCGAAGAAGCCCTGCCGATGCGCGCCTCGGAAGATTTCGGCCTGTTCGGCCGTAGTGCCAAATCGGCGATGTTCTTCCTCGGTGCAGGCGAGCGGCATCCTGCCTTGCACAATCCCGACTATGACTTTCCCGACGACCTGATCCCGATCGGGTCGAGGATCTTCATGCGCACGGCACGCAATCTCCTGGGTTGACCTCCGCCAATTCCAACGCCGAAAGGAACACGCAATGCCAAAGATGCCAAAGAACACGATTTGCCTCTGGTTCGACAAGGACGCCGAGGCTGCGGCGCGCTTCTACGCGGAGACCTTTCCCGACACCATGGTGGGCGCCGTTCACCGTGCGCCGAGCGACTTTCCGTCCGGCAAGAAAGGCGACGTGTTGACGGTCGAATTTACCGTTGCCGGCATTCCCTGCATCGGATTGAACGGCGGCTCCACATTCAAGCAGAGCGAGGCCTTCTCGTTCCAGATCGCCACCGACGATCAGCAGGAAACCGACCGCTACTGGAATGCCATCGTCGGCAATGGCGGCCAGGAGAGCGCGTGCGGCTGGTGCAAGGACAAATGGGGCGTGTCCTGGCAAATCACGCCGCGCACGTTGACCGAGGCCATGGCGGCCGGCGGCGAGGAAGCCAAACGCGCCTTTGATGCAATGATGGAGATGACGAAGATCGACGTCGCGGCGATCGATGCAGCCCGGCGCGGCTGACCTCGATCGCAGCTGAGTTGCTATCGGACCTTGATGACGACCTTGCCCTTGGCGCGTCCTGTTTCGACATAGGCCAGCGCCTCGTTGGTCGCCTCGAAGGGAAAGACCCGATCGACGACCGGGCGGATCGCGCCGGCTTCGATGAGCGATGCGATCTTGCTCAACTGCTCGCCCTGCGCCCACATGAAGAGAAACGAGAACGTCACGCCACGGCGCTTGGCTCTCGCTCGAATACCGCGGCTCAGCAGGCGAAGCACCAGCCTCAGCACCATGTTCAGTCCCTTTTCCCTGGCGAAGTCCGGATCCGGTGGGCCGGAGATGGAGATGAGCTTGCCTCCCGGTTTCAGCACATTCAGTGACTTTTCAAGTGTCTTGGCGTCCTGGCTGTTCAAGACGACGTCGTAGCCCGACAGGACTTTTTCGAAATCGTCTTTCCTGTAGTCGACGACGACATCGGCGCCGAGCCCCTTGACCAGGCCGGCACTCGCCGCGCTGGCGGTGGTCGCAACGGTCGCGCCGAGATGCTTTGCCAGTTGGATGGCGAATGTCCCAACGCCGCCGGATCCGGCTTGAATGAAGACCTTCTGTCCCCTCTTCAGGTTGGCCCTTTCGATGAGCGCCTGCCAGGCGGTCAGGCCGACCAGCGGGATCGAGGCCGCCTCCTCCATGCTGAGGTTCCCGGGCTTCAGGGCCACGTCGGCTTCATCCATGGCTATGAACTCGGCGAACGTCCCGATCCGGCCATCGCGCGGCCGCGCATAGACGTCGTCGCCGAGTTTGAACTTGCGGACTTTCGATCCCACGCGGACAACCCTCCCGGCCACGTCGTGACCCAGGATGAACGGCCGGCGATAGGGCAGGATCAGCTTGAACTCTCCGGTTTTGACCTTGGAATCGAGCAGGTTCACCGCCGCGGCGTGGACCTCGACCAGGACATCGCTGTCCCCGAGTTTCGGCTCCGGCATTTCGGCCAGCCGCAGCGTGCCGTTCTTGCTGTATTTGTCGACGACGAATGCCTTCATGGCAGTGACTTTCTGAGAGATTGTTGATGTTCGGGACGAAAGCCGCCCGGTGAGAGGTGTCAGGCCTCGAGAAAGGCCAATGCTTTCGGAACGAAATTCGCGTGGTTCTGGAACACCCCGCCATGGCCGGCATCCGCATAGATCACCAATTGCGCCCCCGGAATGCGGCGGGCGAGATCGTGGGTATTGACGCTCGGCACCATCCTGTCGTGATCGCCATTTGCGATCAGCGCAGGGACGCGGATGGCGCTCAAATCTTGCGGCGCCTGTAGTCCATAAGCCTTCACCGCCCGGAGTTGCGCGCCGAACGCGCTAAGCGATATCGGCCTGTCGCGGTCGGCCTTGCGCTCTGTCAGCCGCTGCAGGAACGCCTTCGCGGCGCGGCGCCCGTTCACCGTTCTGGTGAAAAACAGATAGTATTTCGGATCCCGAAAAGTCAGCGCACCCTTGATCATGTCCACGATCGTCAGTGGCGTCATCTTGTCGATGCCTTGGCCGCCGGCCGGCCCGGTGCCGGCCAGGATGAGCTTGCGCACAAGCCCGGGCTCGGTCAGCACGATCTCCTGCGCCACGAAGCCGCCGAGTGAGAAACCGAAGAGATCGACTTGATCGAACCCCAGCGCCCGGACAAAGGCGACCGCATCCCGTGCCATCTCGGCGATGCGTGACGGCGTTTTGCCGCCTGAAGCACCAACGCCCCTGTTGTCGAAGGCAATCACCCACCGGGTCGCGGCGAGGCCATCGACGATGCGTGGATCGAAATTGTCCAGTTGAGCGCCGAGATGGTTCAGCAGGATTACCGGCACGCCCGTCCTTGGTCCGAGCTGCCGATAGACGAATGCCGTGCCGCCGACATCGACGGAGTGCGTTGGCGTGTCCTGGAACGATGCCCGTAAGTGGGGCGACCGCTTGAACCCATGTGTCATGCTTGGCACCTCCGCCTTGCGGGGGCTGGCCAATCGTGTTGTCGTTGCCAGTCGCATGTGCGTAAAATCCTCTGCTCGCTTTTGGTCAAACCGGCAGGCGGAACTGTTTGCGCAGGCTCTTGTCGAATATCCCCGCGGGAGCAAAGCGACGCAGCAGGCTGACTTGGTGCGCTGCCCTGCCGGCGGTGTAGCGCCGTTGCGGACGGGCATCGGTCGCTGCTTTGACGACCACCTGCGCCACCACTTCGGGCCGATCGGCGACAGGCATCACATCGCGAAGCAGCGCTTCCAGCGTAGCTCGAGCCTGATCGTATTCCTGCAACGGCGAATCCGGTTGGATCCCGTTCTGGTCGAAGACAGTGCGAACGAATGCCGGCTCGATGACCGAGACGCGGATACTGAAGGCACGAACCTCGTGGTCGAGCGATTCCGAATAGCCCTCGAGCGCGTGCTTGACCGCCGAATAATGCGCTGAATACGGCGCCGGCACCAGTCCCAGCACAGAGCCGATATTGACGATGCGCCCCTCGCCACGCCGCCGCATCGACGGCAGCACCGCATTGGTCATGCGGATGACGCCGAACAGATTGACGTCGAACAAGGCCTGCACCTGTGCAATCGAGAATTCCTCGGCGCCTCCAAGCTGGCCGACGCCGGCATTGTTGACCAAGAGGTCGATCCGGCCGGTCTGCGACAGCACCGTAGAAACGAGTGCGGCAACGGCCTCACCGTCGGTCACGTCGCAAACCAGCATGGTCACCCCGTCCGGGCCGTTGTCGGCCTTGCGCCGGCTGGTTCCGAAGACTGTGAACCCCGCCTTTGCCAGAGCCTCGGCACTGGCGCGGCCAATGCCCGAAGAGGCTCCCGTCACAACAGCGGTTTTTTCGGAATTCGCATTCATTTCGTGCTCCAAAATCATGAGGGCTAGCTTTTTTTCGCCCGTTGAATTACAGTCGTAATATCAGATTACACTCATAATGCAAGAGCAGAAAGGAATAGCAGCCATGCGCTACGAAAAGGGCCGGAAGGACGCCTCGCGCGGACGGATCCTGGAGGTCGCGGCAGAACGCTTTCGCGGCGACGGCATCGCCGCGTCCGGACTGGCGACCATCATGAGCGACGCCGGGCTGACGAATGGCGCCTTCTATCCGCACTTTCAATCCAAGGCGCAGCTTGTCCGCGAAAGCGTGGCGGCGGCGATGGAGCTTCAGGCGCAGCAACTGGCAGAAGCATTAGCTTCGGGCGTGGAGATGGCCATCGGCACGTATCTGTCGGCCGAGCACCGGGACAATCCCGGAAAGGGCTGCGCGTCAGCCGCGCTGCTGCCGGAGCTCGCCCGTCAGCCGCCTGAGACGCGTGAAGCCTATACAGACCACCTGCTGGCTTTGGTGCGCCAGTTGGCGCAAGCGCTACCGCAGGCCAAGGATCCGGAGGGCGTGGCGCTGGCTGTCTTCGCAACGCTCCTCGGCACGCTGCAAATGGCCCGCGCCGTGGGCGGAACGGAATTGTCCGATCGCATCCTCTCGGTGGGGAAAGATGCGGCGAAGACGCTGATCGAGCAGCGTTAGCGCTCCAGGAAGCTGACAGTGAGGAACATGCCGGGCGCGGATAGCCGATCCGTCAGATCTTCCGGCTGGCCAGCAGCCTTGTTAGCCAGTCCGGATTCATTTCCGGAACAGAGGACAAAAGCCGTTCGGTATAGGCCGCGTGCGGTGGCGTGAGAACTTCGCTCTTCAATCCCTGCTCGACGACTTTGCCGCGGTGCATGACGACGATTTCGTCGGCTATCGCGCGCACCGTAGCAATGTCATGGGTAATGAAGATGTAGCTCATTCCGAGTTCACGTTGGAGACGTATGAGAAGCTTGAGAATTTCCTCTTGGACGATCTGGTCGAGCGCGGACGTGATCTCGTCGCAGATGATAAGCTCCGGATCGGCAGCCAACGCCCGGGCAATGCAGACGCGCTGTTTTTGGCCACCCGACAGCTCGCCAGGCAGGCGTTCCAGAAAATCTTCGCTCATCTCGACCATGTGCATAAGTTCGCCGATCCGGCGATCCCTCCGCGCGCCCTTAAGGCCGAGGTAGAATTCGAGCGGCCGAGCTATGACTTCTTCGACCGTTTGGCGCGGATTCAGGGCGTTGTCGGGCATCTGATAAATCATCTGTATGCGGCGCAGGACCTCTTTCGGCCGCGTCTTCAGGCCCGTGGAAAGAAGCTGGCCGGCAAAAGAAATCGAGCCTGAAATTGGCGGCAAAAGGCCGGTGACGACTCGAGCGAGCGTCGATTTCCCCGAACCGGATTCGCCGACCACAGCCACGATTCTTCCGCGCGGAACCTTGATGGAGACATCCTGGAGCACCTTGACCTTTCCTGCATAGGCCGCGGTAACGTTGTCTATCGTCAGCAGATAGTCATCGGCTGGAACTTCGGGCTTGGCGAGCTTGCGTACGGCCCAGAGCGTTTTTGTATATTCCTGGCTGGGTGAGGCCAGCATCTGGCGTGTGTCTGCCTCCTCCACGGTACGTCCGTGGCGCAGAACCATGATACGATCCGCCATTTGCGCCACCACCGCCAGGTCATGCGTCACATAGATTGCAGCGGTGCTGAATTCCTCCACGATGTTGCGAATGGAAGCTAGAACTTCAACCTGCGTGGTCACATCGAGCGCCGTTGTTGGCTCGTCGAATATTATGAGGTCCGGACGACAAGCCATTGCCATCGCTGTCATTGCCCGTTGCAACTGCCCGCCGGAGACCTGATGAGGATAACGAAAGCCTATGGTCTCCGGTTCTGGGAGTTGAAGGCGTCGATAAAGATCGACGGCGCTCCGGTTCGCCTCTTCCCGGCCGGCAAGTCCATGCGCCACCGCGGTTTCGACGGTTTGTTCCAAGAGCCGATGTGCCGGATTGAAAGAGGCAGCCGCGCTTTGCGCGACATAGGCAATGCGGGAGCCCCTGAGGCGACGGCGCCCTTTTTCACTGACTGCCAGAAGATCAATCCCGTCGAACAGGACCGAGCCTTGCGTGATCCGGCAGCCCGGCTTGGCATAACCCATTGCGGCAAGGCCAATGGTGGACTTGCCGGCGCCTGACTCTCCGATCAGCCCAAGAACCTGGCCCCGCTTCAGCGTCAGATCGACCCCGTGGACAATGGGATGCCATCGCTCATCCGAGAACCCCTCCACATGCAGATTGCGGATTTGAAGCAGATCCCTTCCTTTTTCGCGTGGACCTGGGCCGCTACTTTTCATCCCGCAACCCGCTTGTTGCTTGCAGGAACCAGTCCACCACGAAATTCACGGACACGGTAAGGAGAGCAATCGCGCCGGCCGGAAGTAGCGGGGTGACATCGCCGTAGGTGATCAGGGTCGCGTTCTCGCGCACCATTGATCCCCAATCGGCCGTCGGCGGCTGAATACCGACGCCGAGAAACGACAGCGCCGCGACTGTCAGGAACACGAAGCAGAATCGCAAGCCGAACTCGGCGACCAGTGGCGGCATGACATTGGGAAGGATTTCCTTGGCGATGATCCATTTCGGTCCCTCGCCGCGTAATCGTGCCACCTCGACATATTCCATCACCGCCACGTTAAGCCCGACGGCGCGAGAAAGCCGAAAGACCCGGGTGGAATCCAGAAGCGCAATGATGACAATCAGGCTCGTGATCGACGAGCCGAAGATCGTCAGCAGCACCAGCGCGAAGATCAGACTCGGGATTGACATCAGCACGTCCACCGCACGCGACAATATCTGGTCGAGCCACCCCCTGTACAATGCGGCAAGAAGGCCGAGCGAGACGCCGACCGCGAAGGACAGCAACGTGGTCGCGACCGCGATAGCGATGGTGTTGCGCGCACCGTAGATCAAGCGGGTGAGCATGTCGCGGCCGAGCTGATCGGTTCCCAGTTTGAACTCCTGGCTCCACGGCGCGAAGGCTTCGCTGAAAACCTGCGTCTCGCCATATGGGGCTATCCAGTGCGCGAAGACCGCAACAAAGACGTAGCCGAGGATCACGACGATGCCGAACCATGCGCTGAACGGTGCCTTCTTCAGCGCAGTTTTCGCCCGGGTGGCACGCGAGCGCCTCAGCCTTTGAACCGCCGCGACAGATTCGGATCTGGTCATCGCGGGTGCAAGAGCCTGGGATTGGTGGCGATGGAAATAATGTCGGCTAGCAGGTTGAGAAGGATGTAAGTCGCGGCGAAAATCAGGGCGCAGGCCTGGACAACCGGAACATCCCTGGATTTCACCGCGTCAACCATCAGCTGGCCGATGCCGGGGTAGACGAAAACGACCTCGACCACGACCACTCCGACGATGAGATACGCCAGGTTGAACGCCACCACAGTGACGATCGGAGCCCAGGCATTGGGCAGGGCATGCCTCAGCACGATCACCATCGGGGACATTCCCTTGAGGCGCGCCATATCGATGTAGGGGCTTGCCAGCATGTTGATGATGGCCGCTCGGGTCATGCGCATCATGTGGGCCACGATTACGAGCGTAAGGGTGATTGCCGGCAGGGCGACTTTCCAGAGATGCTCCCAAAATGGCGTCTGATCGTTCACATTCGACAATGTCGGAAATTTGGGAACCGCATTGAGCGCCCAGTTCAGCAAGACAGTGAGCCAATGAGGCAGCGTTTGAGCGAAATCGGATCCGATGAACGTGTCGCGCGAGATCACCAGGTAGGCGAGCATATAGGCGACGAAAAATTCCGGGAATGAAATGGTTGTCAGTGTCGCGACATTCACCAGCCGGTCGAACCAGCCGTTGCGGTACAGCGCAGCCAGAATGCCAAGCCCCAAGGCCAGAGGAACAGCTATCAGCGCAGTCACCGCTGCAAGGAACATCGTGTTGTAGAGGCGTGGTGCGATGATCTCGGCCACGGTACGCCGATATCCGGTGCGGCTCGCAAACGAAGAGCCGAAATCGCCGTGGAGCATCTGGGCGACCCAAACGAAGTAGCGCTCGACAGGCGGACGATCGATGCCGATTTCCCGCTGGAACGCGGCGACCGTTTCGGGCGTCGCCGATTGCCCTAGCGTGGCCTTGGCGAAGTCGCCTGGAAGCATTGCGATCGCAGAGAAGATAATGATGGACACGATGAACAAAGTGACCAGGCCGAGGCCAAGGCGCTGCAGGACCGTTCTTGCGACGGGGTTCATGTGCGTGGCGTTTCCCTTTGGGCGGCAGCCCTGCACTCGGAGCCAGCTGACCGGAGCCTCAAAACCATCGCGGCTCCGGCCCGCCATCTCATGCCGTGGCGATCCACCAGCGTTCGGCCATTTTCAGTCCATCGTTCTCCCAGTTGGGCGCCACATCACCGTGTGCGAGCTTTTTGGATTGGGCGCTGACGAAATTGTTGAAGACCAGCACGATGCTGCCGCCGTCATCGTGGGTTAACTGCTGCATCTCGGCATACATCGCCGCTCGCTTGGCCTCGTCCGTCTCGGCGCGCGCCTGGACAAGTAGTTCGTTGAAATGGGGATTTTTCCAGAAGGATTCATTCCAACTGGAGTCGGCGGCGAAGGCTTGCGTGAACATCCAGTCGGCCGTCGCCCGACCGCTCCAATAGGAAGCGCACCAGGGTTTCTTCAGCCAGACATTGTCCCAATAAGCGTCCTCGGCCTCACGCACGACATTGACGTCGATGCCGCATTGGGCTGCCGTTTCGCGAATGAGCGAAGCCGCGTCCACGGCGCCGGCAAAAGCGGCATCGGCGACCGAGAGGTCCACCTTCAGGTTCTCCATTCCGGCCTTTTTCAGGTAGTGCTTGGCTTTTTCCGGATCGAAGCTGTGTTGCGGTTGCGGATCCTTGGCGAATTTGATGGCCGGCGCGATCGGGTTGTCGTTGGCCACAGTGGCGTGGCCAAGAAAGATCTTGTCGACGATTTCTTGGCGATTGATCGCCCATTTCAATGCCATTCGCACGTCTGGATTATCAAATGGCGCCATCGTGACATTCATCGGCAAGGTATAGTGCCCATAACCAGTGACTTCGACGATCTCCACCTTGGGATTGCGTTTCAACATGCCGAGGGTCTTCAGGTCGGCGCGGCCGATATAGTCCACCTCCCCCGTCGACAGCGCCGCCATGCGAGCGGCAAGATCCGTGATGGCGATGAACTCCACCTCATCGAGATAGGGCTTGCCGTTCTTGAAGTAGTTTGGATTGCGCTTGAGCTTGGCCGAAACGCCGGGCTGGAAATTCTCGACGACGAAAGCACCGGTGCGAACGCCTGAAGCCCAATCCGCCTTGCCATCCTTGGCCGGCATGATGACCAGATGGTAGTCACTCATAATGTAAGGGAAATCGGCGTTGCCGCTCTTGAGCGTGAAAACCACCGTTTCCGGGCCATCCGCCTTGATGTCGGCGACGGAGTCCAACAGCGATTTCGCCGCCGATTTGGTGTCCTTGCCCATGTGATATTGCAAGGAGGTCACGACGTCATCCGCCGTCACGGTCTTGCCGTTGTGAAAGGTTGCGCCTTTGCGCAGCTTGAAGGCCCAGGTTTTGGCCCCATCCGAAGTTTCAAAGCTCTCGGCGAGGTCCGGTTGGACATTGCCTTTGGCGTCGACCTCAGTGAGGCTGTTGGACAGCGAGCCCGAAAATGCGGTTTGTGTGAACGTGTCGGGGTAGCCGGCCGGATCGATCGAATCCGTCGTCGCGCCATGAGCCATGCCGAGCTTGGCGAAGCCGCCCTGCATCGGTTCGGCCCGCGCCGTGCTCACGAACAGCCGGTCGGCGGCGGCAACGGTCAGGCCCGCGGCCAGCCCAAGATGAATGAAATCGCGACGGGAAACCTTGCCGCCTCCGATCAGGCTTTGCGCGATACCAAGCTTGTATTCAGATTCTGACATTTGACTCTCCCATTGCGGAGTTCTCCGCGTTATTTCTCGTCAAGCACCGGCGAACAAATCTGCTTATCGGCTCCCGCCACCTTTCCTTCGAATTTTTCCAATCCCAATCGGCTTGCGCCAATCAGGCCGTCACGTAGATGCCACCGGCTTCGACGGTGACTGGAAATGTGCGCGCGCGAACGGACGGATCGACCAAGGCCGCGCCTGACTTGATGTCGAACTCCCAGCCGTGCCAGGCGCATCGAACGATCTCGTTTTCGCGATGATAGATGAATTGCGCCTGTTCAACGGGCGCGGTTGTGCCGCATTGCGGCCCCTCGCAAAGCGGAGCGCCACGGTGCGGACAGACATTCAGCAGCGCGTGGAATGAATCTCCGATGCGGAAAATCCCGACCGAAAGGCTGCGGATCTTGGCGATGAACGGAGACCCTGTTTCGATCTCGTCGACGCGGCAGATATATGTCTTCTCGGGCATCGTATGCTTCCTCAGGCGGCATTCGCGGCTTGCGCGCGGGGGATGCGTTTGTAGACTTCCAGCGCGTTCAGTCCCATGATCTTGCTCCTCCAGGCAGGAGGGATTTGCAGCGTGTTGGCATCGTCGTAATCCCAGTGCGGATAGTCCGATGCAAACATCAGCGTGTTTTCTCCGTCCATCGCTTCGAGCGTGGACCAGAGATGTTGGATGTTTGCAGGCTGCTCCAGCGGCTGCGTGGAAAAGCGGATGTTGCGCCGGCAATATTCAGACGGCAGCATCTTCAGCCATGGCGTCTCCTTGCGCAGCGCTTTGTAGTCGGCGTCCAGGCGCCAAAGGACCGACGGAACCCAGGCGACGCCGCATTCGATGATCACGAAGTAGAGGTCCGGCCATTTCTCGAAGACGCCATGGGCGATCATGCTTGCCACGTGCGACATCGCCGACATGTGCAGAATGGCATGCGTTTCCCAGAAGAATGTTGTCGGGGCGGGAGCAATGGCAGTTGAATTCACGCCGCCATGCCCGCCCAGATGAATGGCGAATGGCAACCCCACTTCCGCGCAGGCTTCGTAGATCGGGTGGTAAAACGGGTCGCCATACGGCTTGACGGACCCCTGGGAGGCGAGAACCTGGACCATGCGCGGATGACTGCCAAGACGGCGAATCTCGGCGGCAGCGAGCTTCGGATCCTGTGGCGCGATGATGATCGAGCCCATGAAACGATCGTCTTTCGGCAACCACTGATCGATCTGATAATCGTTGTACGCGCTGACCAGAGCGCTGGCATAGTAAGGGTTAGCCAGGGTCGACGCCTCGATAGGCTCATCGCCGGTCAGGATCGCCACGTCGACTTTGTATTTGTCGAGGTGCTTCTCTTTCATGATGAGATAGTTGTCGGCTTCCGTTTTCGGACGGATGTCCTTGCGGGAGAAGTCCTGCGGGTGGAACCAGGGCCGATGGCCATGCGGAAAGGCGCCAACGGGACCTGTTTTCTCGCCCTCGATGAACATGTCTTTCCACAAGCCGGAGAGATAGGGCTCCAACACGGTGGCGCTTGACCAGTAATTATGACAGTCGCAGTCGACTATGAACACTTCTTCCGCTCCGTATCCGTATCTCGTCCCGGCGGCGCTGCCGGCCGTTGATCTGCTGCAGCTTCCGCCTTGAGTATTGTTTGATCAAGCTTATGATACGTGGAATATGATCGAGTTTTTCGATTGGAGATTTCATGCAACTTGATCACATCGAGACCTTTCTCGACATCATCGAATCGAGAAACTTCAATCGCACCGCGGATCGGCTAGGGCTGACCCAGTCGACGATCAGCACCCGCATTAAGAACCTCGAGAGCGCAATCGGGTCCGAACTGTTCCAGCGCGGACGCGCCGGGGCGGAGCCGACCGCCGCAGGGCGCCGGTTCGAAGCTTATGCAAGATCCTTGCTGTCCACATGGTCGCAGGCTCGCCACGATGTCCGGGCGTTCAATCGTTTCGAAGGCACCTTGCGCGTCGCCGCGCAGGTCGGGATGACCCGCTCGGTTTTGCCGGGTTGGGTGGAGACGCTGTGTCAGGCTCTTCCCAAATCGTCGATCCATGTCGAGTCGGATTATTCAAACCAGATGGTCAGCGACCTAAGCATGGGAAATCTCGACATCGCAGTGCTTTACGCCCCGCGATACCTACCCGAAATCTCCTATGAGCATTTGATGGTTGAGGAATATGTGATGGTTTCCACGGTGGCCAGAACCCTCTCCGAGGTCGATCCCGAAACCTACATTCGCCCGGGCTATACGCTCCTGCTGGAGAAGGCCCATGCCGAATTGCTCGGCGAGTTGGCGATCTGTCGCCTTTCCATGGGATCGGAAACCTTGGCGGAGATGATCCTACGGCGCACGGGCGGCACCTGCTATATGAGAAGTGACGATGCGCGCAGGTTCGTCCTCGAACGCCCATCGTTCATCGTCGAAGGCGCTCCGACGCTGCATCAGCCGGTACACACGGCCATCCTGGCGCGCCGCAAACACGAACCGATCATCCGCAAGGGAATCCGCGCCCTTCACGTCGCCGTGATGTCACTGGATATGTAATCGAAATAATCGATCATAACTCGGGAGGGATGCTTCTGTTGCGGGGGGCCTGGAACTGGCATCTTGGCTCGACTTCAAACCGAGATGAATGATGAACGCACACGTTTCCTTTGGGGCCCCCGACCTCCTCCCGATGAGGCGCCATCGGCAATGGGCACAAACCACATCGCAGCTTGTACTCTGCCGTCGCGTAATCGAGGAAACGCCCGATGTGAAAACTTTCGTTTTCACATCCCCGACGGATCGGATGTTCTGCTTCAGCGCGGGCCAGTATGTGCTCGTGCACCTCAAGATCGAGGGTGCCGCGGTGACGCGCTCCTACTCTGTTTCGTCACCACCGACGCGACCACTCGACCTGCAGATCACGGTGAAGCGAACACCGGGCGGCCTGGTTTCGAATTGGCTCCACGACAATTTGAGGGCGGGCGACGAGATCGAGATCGAAGGGCCGCTCGGCTCATTCAATCTCGATGACCTGCCCTATGAAAAGCCGCTCTTCCTTTCGGGCGGCAGCGGGATAACGCCGGTGATGTCCATGCTGCGTGCGCTTACCGACCGCGCGGCCGACCAGGATATCTCATTCATTCATAGTGCCAGAACGCCTGGTGACATAATCTTTCGACGGGAATTGGACGCACTAGCCTCTCGCTTTCCCAACGTAAAAGTAACGTGCGTTTGTAGCCAGGAAGATCCCACCTGGAGGGGGCCGACTGGCAGAATAGACAGTCAGATGCTGCTGACCCTCGTTCCCGATCTCCACAACCGCACTATCTTTGCCTGTGGCCCTGAAGCGTACATGAAAGCCGCACGTGCCTGCCTGGATGCGATTGGCGTGGCTCCGTCGCGGTACCACCAGGAGAGCTTCGGCGGCGGCAGCAGCCCTCAGTTGGAACCGGCCCTGACAATACCATCTTCGGTCCGTTTCGTCCGCTCCGGGATCGTGCATAACTGCTTGCCCGGAGAGACGCTGCTGGAGGCGGCGCGCCAATGTGGCGTCTACGTCCCAACTGCCTGCCAGCAGGGAGTTTGCGGCACATGCCGCATCGCCAAGTTGTCCGGCGAAGTCGCCATGGAGGATCTCGGCGGGCTGGCCCCTGAAGAGAAGTCGGCCGGCTATGTCCTGGCATGCTGCAGCCACCCTCAGGGCGCGGTTTCGCTCGATCTTTAACCCCGGGTGCTTGGTTCAGCATTGAAGCCGGCGCAGTAGTGTTGAACTGCCGGTGAAGGCGTTGCCGGCGTAGCGGCCTAATGCCCATCGACCCCAGCCGATATTGCTCAGAAGTCGAGGGCAACCATCATGCCGCGGACTTCAGCCATTTCCAAAAGAAGATCTTGCAGTCTGTCGTCCAGCGCGGCACCGGTCAGCGCCAAAAGCTCGGTGATGCTCTCTCTCATCGATATGACGGCGGCGCCTGTCTTCTCGGCAAGCAGCCGTCCGATGGCAGCCCGGATCAGCTCGTCCTGATCAGACATTGCTTCACCTCCCGACGCACTGCAACCTCTCCTTGCTTTCCATGCCTCACCGCCGCTTTCGACAACGTGCGTGAT
>NZ_RZOL01000107.1:0-16236 GCF_004022985.1 Mesorhizobium sp. M7A.F.Ca.ET.027.02.1.1
GCCACGGGCCAAGCACGAAGCGGCCGGCCATGGTGTTGTTGATCTTGAGCAGGAATTTCATCGTCGGCGGCAGTTCGTCGTGCTGCCAGAGCGCCTGATAATAGCTTTCCGGATCGTCCAGCGGGTCCGTCAGCCGCTCGTCGGCGTGGTGGCGCAGATGAATGGTCTTGAAGCGGCGGAATGGCCAGACCAGACCGATCGGCAGGAACACGAAGGCTTCATTGACCCGCGCGTTGCGTGTCGGATGCCCGTGCAGCACTTCGTGCATGATCGACGATTGCAATGCGGCGGTCAAAGCCAGGATGGCGAGCGCCAGGACGGGGTAGGATGGCCAGAGCAGGAAACCGGTGGCGAGCCAAGTTGCGTAGCAGAAGAAGGCGAGTACCACGGTCGGCCACTCTATGGCCGGTGCGCTGTGTCGCCTGATGCTCTTGCTCGTCATGCTATCGACCACTGCCCCTCAGTCGCCGGAGCCCCAATTGGCTCCTGACAACATTGTGTCAGGAGAAGTGATTCCACTCAACGAGACAAAGTACACAAACTGTTGCGATTGCGCATTTTTGACCGCACTTGTTACACATTGTAAACAGGCTTATGGATTCATTTACGCCTGAGGTGCGCTCGGAAGCGATTCGGCGCAAATTTTTCCTCAATCGAGGTGGAGCACGGACATGGACAAGCGCGACCTGTCGACGATCTTCCGCGAGCGCCTGAAAACACTCTTGACACGCTCCGACCTGAACCAGTCGGCCTTCGCGACTGCGGTCGGCATCGACCGTTCGGCGCTGTCGCAGCTGCTGTCGGGCGCCTCGACGCGTCTGCCCCGAGCGGAAACGCTGCTCAACATCGCCGCCGAGTTCAAGGTGTCGCTCGATTGGCTTCTCGGCCTCAGCCAGGACGAGGGCCTCACCGGCGAAATCCGCGAGAGCCTGGAGATCGAGGAGGCACCGGACGGCTTCGACCGCACGCTGCTGGCCAAATGGCATGCCGAGGCGGCCGGCACCAAGATCCGCTACGTACCGGCCGGCATTCCCGACCTTCTGCGCACCGAAGCATTGGTCGACTACGAAGCCGGCATCACCAACAAGAGCCGCCTCGCCCAGGCCGGCGAAACGCAATACCGCATCGACTACAACAGGCGGCCGGAAACCGACATGGAAGTCTGCATGCCTCGCCATACGCTGGAGATTTTCGCCCGCGGCCTGGGTGTCTGGGATCGTTTCCCGGTAGCCGACCGCCGCGCCCAATTGCTGCACATGGCGACGCTGCTCGACGACCTCTACCCCACCTTCCGGCTGTTTCTCTATGACGGGCGGATTCGCTATTCCATCCCCTACACCATCTTCGGTCCCTATCGCGCCGCCATTTATGTCGGCGACATGTATCTGGTGCTCAACGCCACCCAGCCGATCCAGACGCTGATCCAGCATTTTGACAATTTGATCCGCGCCGCCGACATCAACGCGCACGAGGCGTCCGGCTTCGCGCACAGGCTGGCCGGCATGTCGTTCCCAACAGGCACTGTCTGATCTCTGGCAATCATGGTCCTCTGGTGGAGCCTCGTCCCGGCCACGCCATTTCCATTTTTGAAGGACAGCTCATGCCCGATCCGCGCCGCATCGTCGTTCCACCCCAGTCGGGCCGCGCCATCCGCGTCTCACGAGGCGACCTCATCCGCATCATCGATCCCAAAGGACAGCAGGTTTCCGATCTCTGGGCTTTCAGCACCGACCCGGCGCTTGACTGGCTGAGCACCTCGCAGACACGTGACATCACCGAGCGGCTTTTTCCCGCAATCGGCGACAGTTTCTTCAGTGCCGCCGCCAAGCCGATGCTGACGCTGGTCGAAGATGGCTCGCCGGGTCCGCACGACATGCTTTACCCCGCTTGCGACAGCGCGCTTTATGAGCGCGCCGGATTTCCCAATCATCCGAACTGCCGGGACAATCTGATGCAGGCGCTGGCCACAGAGGGCATATCGCTGCCTTTCGCCCCCGATCCGGTCGATCTCTTTCAGAACTCCTTGCCGGAACCCGACGGTCGGCTGGTGGTTTCCGCGTCGATCAACCCGCCGGGCGGCTATGTGACGTTGCGCGCCGAACAGGACCTCCTGCTGGTGGTCACCGCCTGCTCGGTCGACCATCACCCGACCAATGGCGGCATCTGCACCGAGATCCACGTCGAGATCACCCCCGGATCGTGAGGAAAGGGCTCCATCTGGCCGAGCGGTCGCGGCAAAATCATTGACTACACATAAAGACTTCTTTATATCCTTATTCGAATTCGAAACATGAAAGCCAATCCGATGACGACCACCAACCCGATCGATACGCTGCTGGCTGAAAAGGGCGTGCTGCTAGCCGATGGCGCCACCGGCACAAACCTGTTCGCCATGGGGCTGGAGGCGGGCGAGGCGCCAGAGCTGCTCAACGAGACGGCGCCCGACACCATCACCAGCCTGCATCAGAATTTCGTCGATGCCGGCGCCGACATCATCCTCACCAACTCGTTCGGCGGCACCCGTCACCGCTTGAAGCTGCACCATGCGCAGGATCGCGTGCACGCGTTGAACAAACGCGCCGCTGAGCTTGCGCGTGCGGTCGCCGGCAAGGCCGGCCGCAAGGTCATCGTCGCCGGCTCGGTCGGCCCGACCGGCGAATTGCTGGTGCCGCTGGGCGCCATGACCTATGACGAGGCGGTCGACGCCTTCGCCGAGCAGATCGAAGGCCTCAAGGAAGGCGGCGCCGAAGTCGCCTGGATCGAGACGATGTCGGCTCCAGACGAGATCCGGGCCGCCGCCGAGGCTGCTATCCGCGTCGGCCTGCCCTACACCTATACCGGTTCCTTCGACACTGCCGGCCGCACCATGATGGGCCTGCTGCCCAGGGATATCCACGGCGTCACCGACGGGCTGTCGCAGGCGCCGCTCGGCGTTGGCGCCAATTGCGGCGTTGGCGCGTCCGACATCCTGGCCTCGCTGCTCGACATGACCGAGGCGAAGCCGGAGGCGACGGTGATCGTCAAGGGCAATTGCGGCATTCCCGAATTCCGCGGCACCGAAATCCATTATTCCGGCACGCCAGAACTGATGGCCGATTATGTACGCCTCGCCGTCGATGGCGGCGCCAAGATTATCGGCGGCTGCTGCGGCACCTCGTTCCAGCACCTTGCCGCCATGCGCAAGGCGCTCGATGCGCACACCAAGGCGGATCGTCCGACGGTTGCCGCGATCGTCGAGCGCATCGGTCCGATGCGCAACAAGGTCGCGACGGAAAACACCGCCGAGACCAGCGAAGCCCGGCGCGAGCGCCGCCGCAGCCGGGCCTGACCTCATCGATTTCGGTTATTCGCTGTTGTCGGCGTAGCTCGACTGCGCCGACTTGAAGTCGACCACATTGTCGCCGCGCATCGTCATCAGCGCGCCTGAAGCGCTGGGGTCGGTGATCTGTTCCAGCATGATGCGGAAGCGGTCGTTGGTCAGCGCCGACAGGGCGGAGTGGCGCGCCTGTGCGACATCGTCACTGATACGCCTGGATTCCGATGATGGGGCCGATGAAACCGCCGAGGCGTCTGGCGCTGGGGGTATCGAGTTGGCGATAGTCCTGATCTGCAATTTCGGCTCCCTCAAGCCCAGTACACCTGTCCTGCGTAACAAGGAGGGGGTTGCCATCCGGTACCGGAAATGCCGCGCAATTTAACGACCCATAAAATCCGCGAAAAAAGGCCGGCAAGGTTTCCCTCGCCGGCCTGCCTCACCCGCCCGCGGTCGGTTCCCCCGTATCAGAACGATCCCATCTGAAAGAAACCGGCCGTCATCATCACTTACCGGTTACCGCCCAGCGCAGAGGTAAGGCGCACAAGCGAGAGGAACTCGGCCCTGTACCCAAACGGGTCGGCTCCTCGAGCGGCAGTGGCGATCTCCATGATCTTGTCGTAGCCGAACTTCGCGGTCGCATCCTCGTCGCGCAGCTTCTGGCCGAAGGCGGCAACCGCGACGGAGAAGCGCTGATCGGTGCTGGCCTGGTCGAAGGACGAAATCTCGTTGGCCGAGGTCACCGGCGTGGTGATCAGTTTCGAGACGTCTTCATTCGGCAGCTTATAGCGGATCTTGACGAAGGCATATTCGTCCGCATTGGCGACGCCGCCATTGTCCACCGACGCCTGGCCATAACGCAGTTGGTCGATCTGCTCGCCACCACTGCCCTTGGGCGTGATCTCGTAGATCGCGGTGACCGAGTGGCCCGAACCGATATCGCCGGCATCGACGCGGTCATTGTTGAAATCCTCGCGGTTCAAAGCGCGGGTCTCGTAGCCGATCAGGCGATATTCCGAGACCTTGTTCGGGTTGAACTCGACCTGGATCTTCACGTCCTTTGCGATGGTGAACAGCGTCGACGAGGCATCCTCGACCAGCACCTTTTCAGCCTCGGCCAGCGTATCGATATAGGCGGCGGTGCCGTTGCCGTTCTGGGCAATGGTTTGCATCATCTGGTCGTTCAGATTGCCGCGGCCGAAGCCGAACACCGACAGGAAAACGCCGGTCTTGCGCTCGCTTTCGATCAGCCGCTTGAGGTCGTCGTCATCGGTCTGGCCGACATTGAAGT
The DNA here is from genome assembly GCF_004022985.1 of Mesorhizobium sp. M7A.F.Ca.ET.027.02.1.1. Classification (NCBI taxonomy): domain Bacteria; kingdom Pseudomonadati; phylum Pseudomonadota; class Alphaproteobacteria; order Hyphomicrobiales; family Phyllobacteriaceae; genus Mesorhizobium; species Mesorhizobium sp. M7A.F.Ca.ET.027.02.1.1. Next base: position 4,605 of record NZ_RZOL01000107.1, read on the forward strand.
CGCCGTCGGTAGCAAGCATCACGCGGTTGACGCCGTCCTTGACGAAGGATTTTTGCGCCAGCCTGTAGGCTTCCTTGATGCCCGCCTCGCCGGCCGTGCTGCCACCGGGCGTCAGATTGTCGATGGCGCTGAGGATCTTGTCCTTTTCGGACGCCTTGGTCGGCTCCAGCACTGTGCCGGCGTCACCGGCATAGGTCACGATCGAGATAGTGTCGTCGGCCTTCAGCTTGCTGACCAGCAGGCGAAATGCCGATTTGAGCAGCGGCAGCTTGTCCGGCTCGTCCATCGAGCCCGAGACATCGATCAGGAAGACCAGATTGGCCTTCGGCTGCTCGGTCGGCTTGACGTCAAAACCCTTGATGGCGACATGCATCAGCTTGGTCTGCGTGTTCCACGGCGTCGGCATGACGCTGACGGTCGAGTTGAATGGTGTCGAGGCCGACTCCGGACCCTTCCAGTCATAGGGGAAGTAGTTGATCATCTCCTCGACGCGAACAGTATCGGCCTGCGGCAGGGTGCCCTGCTTCAGCGAGCCGCGCACGAAGGAATAGGAGGCCGTGTCGACGTCGATCGAGAAGGTCGAGACCGGATCCTCGAGTGCCGCATGCACCGGATTGGTCTTGAAATCCTCGATGCGGTCGCGGTTTTCCGGTTGCGGCTGCAACTGGTCGGCCGGCAAGATCGACGGCTGCTGCGGCGCCATCAGCTTGGATTCGGCCGGCATGCGGGCTCGCGAGGTGCTGGGTACACTTGCAGCGCCATCCAGCGCGAATTCACCTGTCGGTGCCGGCGGCGCAGGCTCGGCCAGCACACCGCGCTCCAGCGCATTTTGTTGTGCCGCGCCGGAAGCAACGGTCGATTCGGATTTCTGCGGCGAGGCCGGCGCCACAAGCGCATCGGTGGCGCCGCGGCTTTCCACATCCGCGTCTGCCTTCTTGTCCTTCTCCAACTCGCCGCGAGCCGGCTTCGGTTCGGCGGTCGTCGGCTTCACCGTCGCCGGCTTATCGGCCAGCGTCTCGGTGATTTTCTCGTCGCCGCCGAATTTGGGCGGCTGTTCCCTCAACAGATGGAAGGTGGCGTATCCGGCGATCGGCAGGGCGATGAGCCCGGCAAGGGCCGGCGTGGCAATGAGTTTCTTTTGCATGATCTCGCTCCAGAGCTTTTGTGCTCGCTCTGTGAGACGAAGCCCGCCAATCGATCCTTGGGTGACAGCAGAAACATTTTTCTGATCATAGGCGCGCAGGGCGGCCTCGAAGGCACGTGCCTTGGCATCCTTGGCGGGCGCCGGTGCTGCGATATCGCGCAGTCTGTTGAGTTCGTTGTCGTCGACCATGGTCACACTTCCCCGGCCGCGCGCATCAGCGTCTTCAGCCGTTTCTTCGCTTCATGGATGTGCCAGGAAACCGTCGTCTCCGAGATCGCCATCGCCTCGGCGGCGGCCGCGTGGCTCAATCCTTCGCCATAGACCAAAAGCACGGCGTCGCGCTGCTTGTCCGGCAGTTGCCGCACCGCGGTCCACAGCGCTTCGGCCGGATCTTCCGGTTCGACCGACGCCTCGCCGGAGATCAGTGCATGGACGCCATAGGCCTCGGTCTTCACGGTCTCGCGGGCGGACTTTCGCATCATGTCACGCGCAGCGTTCAGGGTCACGGAATAGAGCCACGTGGTGAAAGCGCCGCCGCCGCGGTAGTCGCGGATCGCCTTGCCCAGCCTGACGCAGACTTCCTGGGCGATGTCTTCGGCATCGGCCTTCCTGCCGCACCAGCGATAGGCAGCGCGATAGACGAAGTCATAGTGCCTTTCCAGCAATGTGCTGAAGGCCCCCCTGTCTCCGCCCTTCGCCCGCCCGATCAGTTCGGCGTCGGAGGCTTCGCTCTCATCCAGCATCATAGCCATCATTTGCCTGTTGGACGAAGGCTAATGGCTAATCCTTGGGGCAATGGAAAGATTTTTTTGGAAACTGCCGGATCGTGACCGCCGACACCCCGCTTGACACATCCATATCTCGGCGGTTATACGTCAATCAATAGCCACAGGGTTATCGATCCTAGATGACGAACGCTCACGATGTCCTCTTCAGAACGCTCTCCGATCCGACGCGTCGGGCAATCTTCGAGCGCCTGTGCCGGCAAGGCGAGCAGACGGTCGGCGCCCTGACGGCTCAGTCAGGGGTCTCTCAACCTGCGGTGTCGAAGCATCTCGGCGTGCTCAGGCAGGCCGGGCTGGTGCGCGACCGCCATCAAGGACGGCAGACCCATTATAGCGCCCAGCTGGCAGCACTTTCCCCGCTGACCGACTGGACGAACCAGATGAACACGTTCTGGCAGAGCCGGTTCGACGACCTCGAAAATTTGCTCAAAAGAATGGACCAATGACCAACATCGCGACCGAAACGCGCTCCGTCATCGTCGAACGTGAGATCCCCTATCCGCCGGAAAAAATCTGGCGCGCACTGACCCAACCGCATCTGATCGAGGAATGGCTGATGAAGAACGACTTCAAGCCAGTCGTGGACCACCGTTTCAATCTGCGAAAGGAACCGCAGCCTGACGTGAGCATCGTTGTCGACTGTCAGGTAACAGCCGTCGAGCTGAACAAGACACTATCCTACACGTGGCAGGCCTATGGCCTCGAGAGTGTCGTCACCTGGACTCTCATGCCGACCAGCATGGGCACCCGGTTGCGCATGGAACAATCCGGCTTCCGGCCGGATCAGGAGCAAGCGTATCGGGGCGCGACGAGCGGGTGGCGGCAGTACTTTACAAATCTGAGTCAGGTCCTGGCGCGGATAGATTGAACCCGCCGAAATGCGGATCACGGGTCCGCGTCGGCTGTTTTGACAGGAGGAACTATTGGACTGGAACATGTGGGTTCGGCAAATTCATCGCTGGCTGTCGATCATCTTTACGCTGACCGTCGTCGCCAATTTCGTCACCATGGCATTCGGCCAGCCTCCCGCCTGGGTGGTCTATTCGCCGCTCCTGCCGCTCTTCCTGCTGCTGTTCAGCGGCCTGTACATGTTCGTGCTGCCCTATGCCGCCAGGGGCCGCGGCGCGCAGCGTACCGGCGGATAGGAGGGGGTAGAATGACCAAGACGCAGGGTCAGTCGACCAAAGCGGCACCGGTCCTGCTCTCGGGCGGCAACCCGCAAATCGCCAAGGGCGACGGCGACGCTCCGGTGCAGGCCTACATCGCTGCAATGCCGGGCTGGAAGCGTGGCCTCGGCGAGCGGCTCGACGCGCTCATCGAACACAACGTGCCCGACGTGCGCAAGGCCGTGCGCTGGAACTCGCCCTTCTACGGCGTCGAAGGCCAGGGCTGGTTCGTGAGTTCCATGTCTTCAACCACTATTTGAAGGTGACCTTCTTCAGCGGCACGTCGTTACGGCCGATTCCGCCTGGCGGCACGGCCAAGAGCAAGGATGTGCGCTGGATCGACATCCGCGAAGACGATCCGTTCGATGAGGCGAGGATGGTGGAATGGATCAAGCAGGCCGCGGCCCTGCCCGGCTGGATTCCGTAATGACCGACTATGACAGAGGAAAAAGAGCAATGAAGATCAAGCTGACCAGCGTGTATGTGGACAACCAGGAAAACGCACTGCGCTTCTACACCGACGTGCTGGGCTTCACCAAAAAGGCCGATTTCAGTAATGGGCCTTATCGTTGGCTGACCGTGGCCTCGGCTGAAGAGCCTGATGGAACCGAACTGCAGCTCGCGCTCAACGACAACCCGGCCGCCAAGGCCTATCAGGAAGCCATCTTCCAGCAGGGCCAGCCCGCCGTCATGTTCTTCACCGACGACGTCAAGGGCGACTACGAGCGCATCAAGGCGAAGGGCGGTGCGTTTATCCAGCCGCCGACCGAGGCGACCGGTTCGACCATCGCCCAGTTGAACGACAGCTGCGGCAACCTCGTTCAGATCACCCAGCTGGCGCGCTGGTAACGGCGGCGGTTGAAACGCGTCGAGGCACAGGAGACACCCAATGACCCCCTCGCAACATATCGACCAAATGATCGCCGGCCTCATCGATTGGCGCGGCGATACGCTCGCCGGCATCCGCAAGACCATCCTTGCAGCCGACCCGGACATCGTCGAGGAGTGGAAGTGGATGGGCAGCCCGGTATGGTGCCTCGACGGGAACATCGTGGTCGGCAACGCCCACAAGGACAAGGTGAAGCTGACCTTTTCCCATGGCGCCAGCCTGCCGGACCCCGACAATCTGTTCAACAATGGTTTTGGCGGCAAGGTGTGGCGGGCAATCGACATGTTCGAGGGCGACAGGCTCAATGAGGGCGCTTTAAAAGAGCTCGTCCGCGCAGCGATCGATTACAATCAGGCCAAAAAGAAGAAGAAAGCGGCTGCCGGGGCGAAGCCACGGACGCAAGTCTAGGCCGCCTGGCCTGCCACCCAGCCCGACGACCATGCCCACTGGAAATTATAGCCACCCAGCCAACCCGTGACATCGACGACTTCGCCGATGAAGAACAGGCCCGGCACGGATTTCGCCTGCATCGTCTTCTGGTCCAGCCCGTTGGTGTCGACCCCACCCAGCGTCACTTCGGCGGTCCGGTAGCCCTCTGAGCCGGCAGGCTTGATGCGCCAGTCATTGACTGCGGCAGCTATGGTTTTCATCTGGGCGTCGGAAAGATCAGCAAGGTTGCCGTCGATCCCGGTGCGCTCGGCGATCGACTGCGCAAGCCGCTTCGGCAGATGATTTGCCAGCACCGTCTGTGCCGCTTGCCGCCCATTGCTTCGCTTGGCCACCCGAATGAGCTCCGCCACGTCAACTCCCGGCAGCATGGCGATGCGGATTTCATCGCCCTCGCGCCAATAGGAAGAGATCTGCAGGATAGATGGCCCGCTGACGCCGCGATGCGTGAACAGCATCGCTTCGGAGAACCGCGTCTTGCCGCAGGCGACTTCCGCGTCGACCGCATTGCCTGCCAGCGGCGCCAGCCGCTCGAGCGTGTTTGCGTCGAAGGTCAGCGGCACCAGCGCAGGCCGCGTTTCGACGATGGCAAGGCCGAACCGATCGGCAAGCTCGTAGCCGAAGCCGGTCGCGCCCATCTTTGGGATCGACTTGCCGCCGCAGGCCACGACCAGCGACTGGCAAGTAACCAAGCCTGTGGAGAGGGTGAGCGCAAACCCCTCCACGGTTTTGCGGACATCCTCAACGCTGGCCGAGAGCGCCAGCTCCACGCCCCTGCCCTGCATTTCCGAGACCAGCATGTCGATGATCTGGCGTGCGGAGCCATCGCAGAACAGCTGCCCAAGCGTCTTTTCGTGATAGGCAATGCGGTGGCGTTCGACGAGGGCGATGAAATCGCGCTGCGTGTAGCGACTGAGCGCCGAAATGCAGAAATGCGGATTGCCCGACAGAAAATTCTTCGGGCTGGCATGGATGTTGGTGAAATTGCACCGGCCGCCGCCGGAGATGCGGATCTTCTCGCCAGGCGCCGCCGCATGATCGAGGATCAGCACCGAACGGCCGCGCTTGGCCGCCTCCACGGCGCACATCATTCCGGCGGCACCCGCGCCGATGATCACGACATCATAGGATTGCATCAGGCTATTCGTTCCCGCTCGACCAACTCATTTGGGGCGCGCCACTTGCGCTGCCTGATACCACTTTGGCCCGATAGTTTTCTAGCAATCCCGTCCCAGCAGCCTGGTGATCTGGGGGGTGACGATTATGGTGAACAGCCCGGGATCGCTGAAAGCCCTCGCGGACAGCATTGCCCCGTGAACCGATGCCATCAGCATCTGGGCCTCCTCCTCCGGCCGGTTGTTCAAGCGGAACAAGTCCTGTTCCATTCCAGCCCGCAACACCGACGTAAGCCATCCCGCGAGATTCTGGAAATGGGCACGAACGCGTGACGCCACCTCTTCCGGCAGCATCTGCATCTCGCCGGCGAGCATCGCGCAGACGCAGAACGACGGCGAGGCATCGCGAATGCATGTCCGCCAATAGTTCAGATAGGACTGCAGTTGTTCAGCAGGGCTTGAGAGTTCTCCCCGGAGAGACTCCAAACCCACTTCGGCCTGCCGCCTGTAACGATCCACCAGCACCGAAACCAGCTCGGCCTTCGTCGGAAAATGATGGTGGATACTCGCCTTCCTGATGCCGATGGCAGCCGAGATATCGGCATAGCTGAACCCGTTGTAGCCTCCCGCGACGATGAGAGACTGCGCGACATCGAGAATCTTTTCTGAAGTCGAAGCCATTGATTTCATATCGCTGCCTACCTTCTGGTAGGCGAACTGTCAAGGTTATGCATCGTTCCCGATTGTCACAGGGAGGTGTTCCGGACATTGGGTTGACTTAGAGTTGTCTACCTACTAATAGGTAGACCGCAACAAGGAATCTGCCGATGCAAAACCAATCTTTCACCCAGTCCGGATGGCTACGATCCTATTATTTCGCACGCGCCATATTTTCTATCGCCTGGGTTGCTGCCGCCATCCTGTTTAACGGGCAACCCGGTCCCACCGCGCTTCTGCTCGTGATCTACCCGGCATGGGACGCTCTCGCCAATCTGGTTGACGCCAGGGTAAATGGCGGCCTGAAGGCCAACTCGTCCCAGGCTTTGAATGTCGTGGTCAGCACGATAACGGCGCTCGCCGTCATCGTGGCGGTTAACAACAGCATGTATGCCGTTCTGGCCGTGTTTGGGGTTTGGGCGATCCTCTCGGGTCTGCTGCAGCTGAATACGGGAGCAAGGCGTTGGCGCTACCATGGCGCACAATGGCCGATGATCCTGAGTGGTGCGCAGTCGGCCCTCGCCGGCGGCTTCATGATCAGCCGATCCCTCGGCACGGCTGCGCCGACGATTCTGGACATCGCCCCTTATGCCGGGTTCGGCGCGTTTTACTTTCTGCTTTCCGCAATTTGGCTTGTCGTAGCAGCCTATCGCAAGGCAAACGCCTAGGCGCAGCCTGATCCGGCGGCGGCAAGGTGAACAGTCATCTGCCGCCGTCGAAAGGGCAAGCATCGCTCACTCTTCGCCGCATCGGCTGCCGTTCTGGTTCAAAGACGCGTAGCGTCCTGCTCAGAGTCGACCTGTGTGCGATCAGTGCGCAGTGACTCCTGCCTTAAATCAGCGTCTCTGCGAACAGCGTCGTCAATCGCTTCCAGTGGCGTTCGGCACCCGCGGCGTTGAAAACGCTATGATCGGGCACGCACCAGCCATGCGCCATCCCGGCATAGTTCTCGATGACATGATCGACTTCCGCAACCCTGAGCGCCTCGGCCAGCCGCGCCGACTGTTCCGGCGGGAAACTCCTGTCGACACCCGACATGCCGACATAGACGCGCGCCTTGATCGAGGCTGCCTTGCGATGCGGGCTGTCGGCGGCGTCGCTGGCCAGATTGCCGCCATGGAAGCTTGCGGCCGCCCTTATCCTGTCGGGATAGTTAGCGGCGGCGTTCAACGCCCGGCCGCCACCCATGCAATATCCCACCGCGCCAATCGGCCCGGTGATGCCCTCGGCAGCAAGCGCGTCGAGGAACGCACCGCTGTCGCTAATGGTCATCTCCTGTGTCGTGCCGGTGACCAGCGCCATCAGCGGGATTTTGGTCTTTTCTTCGGCGAAGGCGGTCTTGGCGTCGAACGGCCCGTAAGGCGCATTGCGGTAGAACAGGTCCGGCACCAGCACCGCATAGCCTTCATTCGCCAGCCGCTCGGCCATACCGTCGAGCGCCGGCCGCGGACCGAAGGCGTCCTGATAGAGGATGACGCCGGCCTTGGCAGGAGATGCGTTTGCCGAGCGGAAAAGCCCGGCATTGGCAACACCATCCCTGGTCTTGATCTGAATGTCGTGTTTCGTCATCGCCCGCTCCGTTCGACTGATGCGCGATACATATCCGCGCAAGGCCATACGGCAAGGCATTCCCGGGGCGTGGCAGTCAACATTTCGTGCAGGATTGCGGACGCTATTGCTCGCCCTCGCGCACGGTTCGCGCGCCGACATGCAGCGCACGGCCGGCACCGAGCCCCATAATGGCTACGCCAAGCCCGAGCGCGACGAACAGGAACGCCGTTCCCGAAAAACTGCCGGTCCAATCGCGGATCAGGCCCACCAGCAGCGGGCCGAATGCCGCCAGCACATAGCCGACGCCTTGCGCCATGCCTGAAAGATGCGCGGCGACATGCGAATCCGGCGAACGCAGCACGATCAAGCTCATGGCAGCCGCGATAAGGCCACCTTGCCCGATGCCTTGCAGGACCGCCCAGAACAGCATCGTCGAGGTCGGCGCAAAGAGAATGCCGAGCAGCGCGACCACCGCCGTGGCGACGAGCGCCACATTGATGCCGCGCTGGTCCTTCAGCCGCATCGCAAAGAATGGCACGGCGAGGCACGTGATGACCTGCGCCATCACTGACACCGAAACCATGGCGCCAGCGGTGGCCGCATCGAAGCCACGCTCGCGCAGGATCGGCGCCAGCCAGCCGAAGATGCAATAGGCGAGCGCCGACTGCAGCCCCATGAACAGCGTCACCTGCCAGGCCAGGCGATCGCGCCAAAGCCCGACGACGCGAAAGCCTTGATGGCTCACTTGCCGCCGGCTGCCCAGCGCCTGCGGAATCCAGATCAGCAACACAATCAGGGTCGGCACCGACCAGGCAGCAAGTGCTCCGGACCATGAACCGGTGACAAAATGCTCGATCGGCAGCGTGAAGCCCGCGGCGGCAGCCGAACCGGCGCAGAGCGCCATGGTGTAGAGCCCGGTCATGACGGCGGCCCTGTCGGCGAAATCGCGCTTCACCAGGCCTGGCAGCAGCACATTGCCGATGGCAATGGCGCCGCCGGCCAGGAAGGTCGCGACAAACAGCAGGGGAACCGTACCGAACCAGCGCAGGCCGGTTCCCAGCACCAGCAAGGCGAGCGCCCCGAGCAAGGTGCGCTCGGCTCCATAGCGCTGCGCAAGCCTCGGCGCGAAGGGCGCGAACAGGCCGAGGCACAGGACGGGCAGCGTCGTCAGCAGGCTGGCGCCCGTCGTCGACAGCCCGGTTGCCTGCATCACCTCGGGCAACAGCACCGACAGGCTCGAAAACAGCGGCCTCAGGCTGAAGGCGATCAGCACAAGGCTCGCGCCAAGCACGAGGCGCGCGGCACGGCTGCGCAGTTCAGGCGGCTGCGGTACGGGCAGGCTGTCGACTTCCGCGTCGATGAGTTCCAGACCCTCGATGGCGGCGGATTGCGCCTTCGGGTCAGGCTGACGAAAACTCTGGTTCATTGCGAAAGCAGTCTTTCAAGTTGGGCAAGCACCGGCGCCATGAAGGCGCGGACGGCGGCAACCGCGCGCTCGGGATCGCTTGCGGCAATGGCGCCGACGATTGCCGCATGCGCCTGGTGGTCCGGTTCGGGCAGATCGCCGTCGATGGTGGCATGGATGGTCTCGGTGATGGCAGCGGTGAAGAAGTCGTAGAGCTCCATCATCGCCCTGTTGCCGGACGCTGCGACGACGGATTTGTGGAAAGCGAGATCGCGCCGGATGAAGGCTTCGCTTCCGCCTTCGGCGACAGTGCCGCGCGCGGCAAGCAGTTGCCGCATCCTCTCAAGATCCGCTGGCATATGACGCAAGGCGGCGAGCCGTGCGGCCTCGAGGTCAAGCGCTGCCCGCGCCTCCCACTGATCGCGCAGGCCGCTGCGCTTGACCCGGTCGAGCGCGACAGAAGTATCGACGGCAGAGCGCACATAGGTGCCCGAGCCTTGGCGCGTATCCAGCAATCCCTGCGAGACCAGCACCCGCACCGCCTCGCGCACCGTGCCGCGGCTGACCGACAGAAGGTCGGTTAGAGCTGCCTCGTTGGGGATACGCTCGCCAACCCCCCAGCGGCCGCTGACGATTTCGGCGCGCAGGCTCTCGGTCGCGCTGTCGGTGAGATTGGTTCGGATGGCGGGTTGCATCGGCCTATTCATCAAGTCATCTGATGACTTGATGAATAGGCTCGCGTTTAACAGCCGTCAAGATGCGCGAAGCGAACGAGCACCACGCAATGGGAATGGATCAGTTGGTGGCTCGTGCGAAGCTCGCCATGTGGAAGGCCTGCACCTCCGGCGGATAGCGATACTCCGTGCCATAGGGGCACGCATTGCGGTCAAGGCAGCCGCCGTTGCGGCACGGCTCGCCACTCGCTCCCCGCACATGCGCCAGGCAGGATTGATAAGCGAATCCTTGCGCGGAATAGGCGTCGACCGGGCAGGATTTCAGGCAGGGTTTCTCGACGCAGCTATCGCAAAGGTGGATCACCTCGCGAACCGCCGGTAGCGCGATCTCGTCATCGAACAGCAGCGCACCGCGATAGGCGTGCCATAGCCCGTATTGCGGATGCATCAGGATGCCGAGCGGCGACGGCTTCAGCCCCTCCGCCCGCATCGCCCATTGCTGGAACGGCAGATAAGGCTTGTCGGAGGGCGAAACGGCCCGCGCTCCGACTGTCTCCGCCACGGCGCCGATCACTTCGCGCGACCATGTGTCGAGTGGATTGGCGATGCTCCGTGATTGCTTCCAGCGCAGGAAATGCGGCCAGGGTGCCGCACCCGCCTGCCCCACCAGCAGGACGGCTCTTGCACCCGGCGATCCCGTTGGCGGCGCACCGCCTGGCGCGAAATTGAAGCCGCCACGAAGAACAAGGCCGTTGGCAAGGAGCGCCGCAGCAATGCCGTCAACGCAGCCGGAAGGCGCAATCATTCCTTCTTGACCGGATCGGAGAACGCGCTCCGCCAGACTTCCTTGTGGATGATGTTGGCGACTTTAGCCCCGCCTGATTCGGGCTCCTTTCAAGTGAAGGCGTCGGGCATCGACCCCTTCTTCTTGGCGATGAAGTCCTTCAACGCTTCGTCGATGCTCGGATCGAGATATGGCGCCTCGTAGCTTTCCAGCCAGCGGCGGGCAAGCTCGTTGGCGCGCTGCGGCGCTGTCTTCTCGCCTTCGGCCAGCCACTGCTCGTAGGAATTGTTGTCGGCGATGTTGGAGCGGTAGAAGGCGGTCTGGAAATTGGCCTGGGTGTGGTCGCAGCCGAGATAGTGGCTGCCGGGGCCGACCTGGCGGATGGCGTCCATCGCCTGGCCGTTTTCCGACAGGTCGACGCCCTCTGAGAATTTCTGCGTCATGCCGAGCTGGTCGATGTCCATCATGAATTTTTCATAGCAGGACGCCAGCCCGCCCTCGAGCCAGCCAGCCGAATGCAGCACGAAATTGGTGCCGGCCAGGATGGTCGAGTTCAGCGTGTTGGCGCTTTCATAGGCCGCCTGAGCATCCGGAACCTTCGACGCGCAGAGCGAGCCGCCGGTGCGGAATGGCAGGCCGAGACGGCGCGCCAGCTGTGCGGCGCCATAAGACACCAGCGACGGCTCCGGCGTGCCGAAGGTCGGCGCGCCCGACTGCATCGATATCGACGAAGCGAAGGTGCCGAACAGCACCGGCGCGCCCGGCCGGATCAGCTGCGTGAACGAGGCGCCGGCCAGCACTTCGGCCAGGACCTGCGTCAGCGTGCCGGCCACCGTCACCGGGCTCATCGCGCCGGCAAGGATGAACGGCGTGACGATGCAGGCCTGGTTGTGGCGCGCATAGACTTTCAGCGCGCCGAGCATGGTCTCGTCGAACACCATCGGCGAGTTGGCGT
>NZ_RZOL01000108.1:0-16227 GCF_004022985.1 Mesorhizobium sp. M7A.F.Ca.ET.027.02.1.1
CAAATGGCGCGTAACGGGCTAAGTCGGGTAATTGATTCGCTTTTTTCATGCGAATCATGCGAGAGGCGCTTGACCTTCTGGCAGATTGGCGGAATCAGGACGATTCGAAACGTTAACCCGAACCCGCGTCGACGGGAAATAAGCGATGTGAGGTACTGGTCACTGGACAGGCAGCCCGCCTGCCACAGATATCAGGGTTAATCTGGACTTAATGCATGTCGCCCAAAAGGGGAAACCCGATTTGGGCAACGACATACACCAAACGAAACGAGTTGATGCAGTTACTGGCCCGGTGAAGCGCGTTTCATAAGCGAGCGCATCCGATTTGACTGGTCCGACAGCTTACGCGGCTTTGAAGTTCGGCCGCTAGGAGAAGATAAAGACTATGGCGACAAAGGAAAAGGAAGAGGTCGAAACCGAACGCGAAGGCGCCACCGATGGCCCTCTGCTCGACCTTTCCGATGATGCTGTCAAGAAGATGATCAAGGCCGCCAAGAAGCGCGGCTATGTCACCATGGACGAGCTGAATTCGGTGCTGCCCTCAGAGGAAGTGACCTCCGAGCAGATCGAGGACACGATGGCGATGCTGTCCGACATGGGCATCAACGTGGTCGAGGACGACGAGCAGGGCGAGGAGCCCGAGGCCGCCGACACCGCGGCCGATGCCGAGGAAGACGCCAACGAGTTGGCTGAGCAGACCGGCACCGCGGTCGCCGCCACCACCACCAAGAAAGAACCGACCGATCGCACCGACGATCCGGTGCGCATGTATCTGCGCGAGATGGGCTCGGTCGAGCTGTTGTCGCGCGAGGGCGAAATTGCCATCGCCAAGCGCATCGAGGCCGGCCGCGAGACGATGATCGCGGGTCTGTGCGAAAGCCCGCTGACCTTCCAGGCCATCATCATCTGGCGCGACGAACTCAACGAATCCAAGATCCTGCTGCGCGAGATCATCGATCTCGAAGCCACCTATGCCGGCCCCGAGGCCAAGCAGGCGCCGGTGGTCGAGCGCGTCGAGGAAGCCAAGGTCGAGGACAAGCCGCGCCGTTCGCGCGACGACGAAGACGACATCACGAATGTCGGCGCCGATACGCGTGGGCTGACGGATGACGACGACGAAGACGAGGACGAAGCGAGCCTGTCGCTGGCCGCGATGGAAGCGGAACTCCGCCCCCAGGTGATGGAGACGCTCGACGTTATCGCCGACACCTACAAAAAGCTGCGCAAGCTGCAGGACCAGCAGGTCGAGAACCGTCTGGCCGCCGCCGGCACGCTGTCGCCCAGCCAGGACCGCCGGCTGAAGGAGCTCAAGGACCAGCTGATCAAGGCGGTGAAGTCGCTGTCGCTCAACACGGCGCGCATCGAGGCGCTGGTCGAGCAACTCTACGACATCAACAAGCGCCTGGTGCAGAACGAAGGCAAGCTGCTCAGGCTGGCCGAAAGCTACGGCGTGCGCCGCGAAGAGTTCCTGAAGGAATATCAGGGTTCCGAGCTCGACCCGAACTGGACGCGCTCGATCGGCAATCTGACCTCGCGCGGCTGGAAGGAATTCACCAAGAACGAGAAGGATGCGATCAAGGACCTGCGCGCCGAGATCCAGAACCTCGCCACCGAAACGGCGATCTCGATCCTGGAATTCCGCAAGATCGTCAATCAGGTGCAGAAAGGCGAGCGCGAAGCGGCGATCGCCAAGAAGGAAATGGTCGAAGCCAATCTGCGCCTCGTCATCTCCATCGCCAAGAAATACACCAATCGCGGCCTGCAGTTCCTCGACCTGATCCAGGAAGGCAATATCGGCCTGATGAAGGCGGTCGACAAATTCGAATACCGCCGCGGCTACAAGTTCTCGACCTATGCGACGTGGTGGATCCGGCAGGCGATCACGCGTTCGATCGCCGATCAGGCGCGCACCATCCGTATTCCGGTGCACATGATCGAGACGATCAACAAGATCGTGCGCACCTCGCGCCAGATGCTGCACGAGATCGGCCGCGAACCGACGCCGGAAGAACTGGCCGAAAAGCTTGCCATGCCGCTCGAAAAGGTGCGCAAGGTCTTGAAGATCGCCAAGGAGCCGATCTCGCTCGAAACGCCGGTCGGCGACGAGGAGGATTCGCATCTGGGCGATTTCATCGAGGACAAGATGGCGATCCTTCCGATCGACGCGGCGATCCAGGCCAATCTGCGCGAGACCACCACGCGCGTGCTGGCCTCGCTGACGCCGCGCGAGGAGCGCGTGCTCAGAATGCGCTTCGGTATCGGCATGAACACCGACCACACGCTGGAAGAAGTCGGCCAGCAGTTCTCGGTCACCCGCGAGCGTATCCGCCAGATCGAAGCCAAGGCGCTGCGCAAGCTCAAGCACCCGAGCAGGTCGCGCAAGCTGCGCAGCTTCCTGGATAGCTGAGACTTACCGATGCAAAAAGTTCAAGGGCGCCGATGGCGCCCTTTTTTGTTGTGGGGCGCACTCTTGCGGGCGAGGCCCTTCGGGAGGATAATTTCCGTGTCGGATGCATTTTCTGGGCGACAACCCGGATGCCCGCCCCGGCGAAGCCGCCGTGCTCCGTGGCCCCGGAGGGAGGTGTGCCATGACAAGCTACATCGTGCTGATGAACTGGACGGAGCAAGGTGCCAGGAACGTACGCGAGTCACCGAAGCGGCTCGACGCCGCCAGGAGGCAACTGGGAGACATGGGCGGATCGTTCAAGGCGTTCTACCTGACCATGGGCGAATACGACATGGTGGCGGTGGTCGAAGCGCCCGACGACGCGGTGCTGGCGCGCTTCTCGCTGATGCTGGCGGCAGCGGGCAATGTCAGGACGCGGACGCTGAAGGCCTTTCCCGAATTAGCCTACCGCGAGATCATCACCTCGCTCGGGTGAAGGAATCGGCAGGGTGTCTCGAAGTCGCTGGTTGGTGCCGGCCTGGTGGCGCTTTGCCGCAAGACGGGGCGCTTCGCCGTGATAGAATGCGGCCGGGGAGATCGCGATGAAGAAGGTTTCGATATTGGTCGCCAGCTTCGCCGCTTTGTCGTCGCTGCCGTTTTCCGCCGGCGCCAGTGCGCAAAAACCGGTCGGCATGGCCAATCCGGCATCTGTCCATTGTGGCGAGATCGGCGGGCGCCTGGTGATCAGGAAGGACAAGGCCGGCAACGAATATGGGTTTTGCCGCTTGCCCGATGGGCGCCTTTGCGAGGAGTGGGCGCTGTTTCGCGACAACAAGTGCGTCGGGCCGAAGGCGGCCATGCGCCGCAAGTGACACACCTGCCATCATAGGGTGAAATCATGTCCGAACCGCATTCCCATTCGCATCTGTGGCCCGGCGTGCCACTCGCGCTTGGCTCGGCCGTCCTGTTCGGGGCGACGCCGCCGCTCAGCAAGCTGCTGCTCAATGGCGTCAATCCCTTCATGCTGGCCGGCCTGCTCTATCTCGGTGCCGGTCTTGGGCTGGCTCTGTACCGCCTGCTTCGGGGCAGGCAGGCCGCGGCCGGGGAGGCGCAACTGACCGCTGGGGATATTCCCTGGCTGGCGCTGGCGATCGGCATGGGCGGCGTTATCGCGCCGGTGCTGCTGATGTTCGGCTTGACCCTCAACACGGCGTCCAGTTCGGCGCTGCTGCTCAACCTGGAAGGGCTGGCGACGATGGCGATCGCCTGGCTCGTCTATCGCGAGAATGTCGACCGGCGCCTGCTTTTTGGCGCCTTCGCCATTCTGGCGGGTGCCATTCTTCTGTCGTGGCAAGGTGAGGGCGTCGCCTTCAACCGTGGCGCCCTGATGGTGGCAGGGGCTTGTCTGGCCTGGGGGATCGACAACAATTTCACGCGCAGGATCTCCGCCACCGACCCGGTGGTGATCGCCATGCTCAAAGGGCTGGTGGCGGGTGTCGTCAATGTCGGGCTGGCGCTTGCCGGCGGGGCCTTGTTTCCCCCGGCGTCGGTCATTGCAGCGACCGCCGCAGTCGGTTTCTTCGGCATCGGGGTCAGCCTGGTGATGTTCATCGTGGCGCTGCGTCATCTGGGCACCGCCCGGACAGGGGCCTATTACTCGCTCGCTCCCTTCATCGGCGCGTTGCTGGCAATCGCCATCCTGGGTGACGCCGTCACGCTCAAGCTTGCGGCCGCCGGAGTTCTGATGGGCGTTGGCCTATGGCTGCATTTGTCGGAACGCCATGAGCATGAGCACGACCATGAGGAACTGGAACACGAGCACAGCCATGTGCATGACGAGCACCACCAGCACCATTATGACGGGCCGGTGAGCGAGCCGCATTCGCACTGGCACCGGCATGCCCCGATGCGCCACCGGCATCCGCATTATCCCGACCTGCACCACAGGCATGGCCACGGATAGATGCTGACCGTCTGGTACAACACGCGCTGCCCGGTCTGCGATGCCGGTATCAGCAGGCAGAAGCGGCGGCTGATCGAGGCCGTCAAGGCCGGGCGGATCGAGTTCCGAGACATCAATCTTGAACCGGCAGCGCTTGCCGGACTTGGCGCGTCGCTTGACGATATCCGCCGCCGGCTGCACGCCACCGATGCGGCGGGCAGGCTGCTGGTCGGCGCCGATGTCGCGATTGCCGTTTGGCAGGCAACGCCAGGCGAGGGCTGGCTGGCGATGGTATTCGGCAATCCGTTTGTCTTGCCGGTGACACGCTTTGCCTACGATCGTTTCGCCGATCTTCTCTATGCCTGGAACCGGCGCAAGGGTCGCTGGTAGCGGTTGGTCATTGATGACCAGAAGCGCAAAGGTCCAGAGGACATCTCCGGACCTTTTTCGTGTGCGCTATCGGCTGGCCGGCTCGCAGAGCGCGCCGACGATGCGGCGCACTATCGGCAGCACCAGCAGCAGCGTCGGAAACGCCACCAGCCAGGACAGACCCCAGGCGACCAGCCAGATGGACGGCAGCTCGGGGTGGAAGCCAAGGCTTTTCAACGTCGAGATCAACGAGACGATGAAGGTCATCAACAGCGACAGCACCAGCGGGCTGAGAACAGCGGCATAGCGCGCAGGCAGTTTCCTGCGCTGATATCTTGCATTCATTTCGGGTGTTCCCTGAAAGTGTCCGGTCCGTCGCATTGGCATCCATTCGCCGGTGGCCGGCAAAATTGCCCGGAAGACCGGGTTGGATGCGTTGCTTGACGTCAGACGCTTACGGAGCAGCCGAGGCGCTCGCCGGCCTTCTAGCGGCACGTTCCAGCGAAAGCAAGCCTCTGGCGCCGCATTCAGATACATCGTAAGATATATCTTGACTCCATCGATTGACCTGCCTAATTAAGATATATCGTAAGATCCAACTCAAGGAGCAATCAATGCACAAACATTTTGGGAACAATCATTTCGGCGAACGCATGTTCACGCACATGGCCGGCAAATTTGGTGGCAGAGGGGGCGGCGGTTTTGGCCCGTTCGGGCATGGCGGTCGCGGTGGCGGGCGCGGCGGCCCGGGCGACATGTTCCGCGCCGGGCGCATGCTGGCCGACGGCGACCTCAAGCTGATCACGCTGTCGCTGCTGGCCGAGGCACCGCGCCACGGCTACGACATCATCAAGGCCCTGGAAGAGCGCACCAGCGGCATCTACAGCCCGAGCCCGGGCGTGGTCTACCCGACGCTGACCTTCCTGGAAGAGGCCGGCTATGCCGCCTCCGCCGCCGACGGCAACAAGAAGGTGTTTTCGATCACCGAAGCTGGTCAGGCGCATCTCGCCGACAACCGCGAGATGATCGATGGCGTGCTCGACCATCTCGAGCGCTTCGGCCGCAAAATGGCCAAGGCGCGCGACTGGTTCGGCTGGAACGACGAGAGTGAAGAGGGCGGGCGTCGTGGCGGCCGGGGTAGCCGCGGGGATCGTTCGGAAGCGCGCGACGAATTCCGCGCAGTCCGCCACCGACTGCGCGCGGCTCTGGGTGACTTCGTCGACGCCCCGGCCGACAAGCAGGCCGAGGCGATCGCCATCCTCGAAGGCGCCGCCGAGGCGCTGGAAGCGCTGTCGCACAAGTAAGCTTGTCCAGCCGACCGGACGCAGCCCTTGCCCGCTGGGCCAAGGACCGATAGTGAAATTCATCCCGCGTCACTCTACATGGTGCGGGATGAATGCTGTTGGAGGAAGCCCGATGTCTTTTCTGAAGCGTCTTTTCGGCGGTGGTGGCGACGGGACCCAGGCGGCTGAGCCGACGAGTGCAGCGCCAGCCAAGCAGGTCGAGCACAAGGGCTTCCTGATCAGCGCCACGCCCTACAAGGCGGATGGCCAGTACCAGACGTGCGGCGTCGTCTCCAAGGAGATCGACGGTGTGGTGAAGGAACACAAATTCATCCGCGCAGACCGTTTCGCCGGGCTCGACGATGCCGTCGACATCTCGATCAAAAAGGGCATCCAACTGGTCGACGAGCAGGGCGACCGGATTTTTGGGTAGATCCCCGCCAGCAGGGCACTGCCTAACCATGCCGGCCTTTGCACCACGATGGACCTCTCGGTCCGGGTTGACCTACGACCGCCGGCGGATCAACTCGTCCTGGCGGGATCGATCGTCATCAGGCGGGTCCTGGCCTCGATCAGATGCCTTCTCGCGGCCCTTATCCGGCCGCACAATGCCAGATTAAGAGCGACGCCGCCTTCCTCGTCCAGCAAGTCATTCGCGCGCTTCAGAGAGTGCTCAGCTCTCCTTATGCGCAGTCTGGCGTTGGCCGCTTCGATGCTGTGAATTTCAATCATTGTGCCGCGTCCTTTGCGGTTCCGGTCCCTTCACGGATTAAACCGCCGCTGATCATATTGGTTCCGGTGCTGTGACCATTCTGCGGCCGCCGCTATTTCGTTGTGGTGTTGAATTCACGGTTCGCCGCATAATCGATAACGAAGGTGCCCTCGGGAGCGCGAACGCCCTGCTTCACATTTGATATAGTCACCGTTGTGGTAAGTCCCTTCTCGTCGGTGAGGCTCCATCTGCGCAGATCGAGCGATTTTCTGTCGAACACCATGGAGATGTTCGAGTTGCCGAAAGCCGATCTGTCGGCCAGCTTGACGGTAACTTGGGCGCCGTCGTCTCTGATGCTCTTGAGGCGACTGTCGGAGAAGTCGACCTTGTTGTCGAGCAGCAGCTTCAGCGGCGTCTTCGAGAGAGCATAGAGCCGCGATGTCTTCAGTTTCCTGTTGTAAACCACCAGGGATTTACCATCCGCAATCACGCTGATCCCAGATTGGCCAGCATAATTGAACCGGATCTTGCCCGGGCGTTGGAGAAAAAACCTGCCATGTTTTCTTTCCGCCTTCGGGCCCGACTGCACGAAATCCCCTGACATGGATTTCACCGATGAGAAGTGATCGGCAATCGTCTTCGCATCAACCGGCGCGGCCGAAATCGCAATCGTGGACGCGATATTCAACGCGGCAGCGCCGACAGCGGCAAACAAGAAACCCGGCAACTTTTTGATCCGATAGGCCATTCGATTAACCCCAAGCAGACGCGTGATCGAAGGAGATCACGCGTCTTGAGATCAGTAGCCGTCCGGGCACCGCGCGACGTAAACCCGGCCGTACCGATCGCGATATCTGCACTGGCCGGCTTCGCTGGCGTGGCCGATGACGGCCCCGGCTATCGCTCCGACCGCACCGCCGACAACCGCCCCTTCCACAGGGTCTCCGGCCACTGCGGCGCCTACGGCCGCGCCACCCAAGCCGCCGACGGCGGCGCCTTGTTCGGTACGGGAGCACGCCGAGAGCGGAATGAGCAGGCTCAAAATGAGCAGCGTCTTTTTCATCGTTTCTCTCCTGAGGCTACTATTAGCCAAAGCTTAAATGCTTAAGAGAGCTTTTCGATCCATCGACCGTTGCCTGCCATTCAAGCCTGGCCGTGGCGGAGCCGCGCGCCTTCGGCTCAAATCGTACCCTCACTGGTGGACGGGTGCGCGAAGTCGTCGCTTGGTGCAAACGTGGCCGTGGACTTCCGCACTCGCACAAGGGGGAACGGATGAAACAGGGGACAGGATCCGCGGCGGACCGAACGGGCCAGGCTGATTGCGCGCCTGGCCAGCAAGGTTTGGAAGTCGACCCGGACTAAGCCGGCTGCAGTTCCCTGCGTGGCAGTGGCGGGAACGCGATGGCGATGCCGACCGCGCCGAGCCCGATAAGAGCAGAGCCGATGAACAGCCAGGAATAGTTGGCGTAGGCATCGAACACCATGCCGCCGGCAAGCGGTCCCAGCGCCATGCCGAGGCTGGACAGCATGGTGGCGGCGCCGAACACGGTGCCGAGGATGCGCTGGCCGAAATATTCGCGCGCCAGCACCGCATAGAGCGGCATGACGCCGCCATAGGTGGCACCGAAGATAACGGCCAGCATATAGAACTGCTCAAGCTGGCTGATCGACAGATAGGCGGCAATGACGATCGCCTGGATCGCCAGGCCCGCGATCAGCACCGGCTTGACGCCCAGCCGGTCGGCCAGCACGCCGTAGAAGAGCCGGCCGCCAAGGCCTGCCAGGCCTTCGACACTGTAGATCGAGACCGCTGCCATGGGGGCGACGCCGCACAGCATGGCATAGCTGACCATATGGAAGATCGGTCCGGAATGCGCCGCGCAGCAGGCAAAGAAGGTGAGCCCGAGCACGATGAATTGCGGCGAGCGCAGCGCCTGGCCGACTGTCAGGCCGGCACCTTCGGCAACCGGCGCGGAGCCGGTGTCGACCAAGACGGGCTTCGGCGGCTGGCGCACCAGCAGCACCGCCGGCAACAGCAGCACCCAGGCGGCAATGCCGATGTCGAACATGGCGGTGCGCCAGTCATAGGCGGAGATCAACCAGCGGGCGAAGGGCGAGATCGTCATCGGCGCCACGCCCATGCCGGCCGAGACCAGTGAGACGGCAAGGCTGCGGTTGGTGTCGAACCAGCCTGTGGTCAGCGCGATCATCGGCGCAAAAAAGGCGCTTGCCGCGAGACCGACCAGCACGCCATAGGTGATCTGGAAACTCAGCAGCGAACCGGCGCGGCTGGCCAGCACCAGCGCCAACCCGAGCAGCACCGCGCCGATCATCACGACGATGCGGGCGCCAAAACGGTCCGATATCGCGCCCCAGGCGAAGCCACCAAGGCCCATCACCAGGAAGTTGAGCGTCATGGCGCTGGAAATGCCGGCGCGCGACCAGTTGGTGTCGATCGCCATCGGCTCCAGGAATATCGCCAGCGAAAACATCGTCCCGATGGCGACACAGGACATCAGCGCGCCAGCGGCGACGATGACCCAACGATAGGAAAGGCTCATTCAAATCTCCCATGCCTAAAGGCAGCGCTGCGCGCTGCTTGCACCCGAAGGACGCCGGCACCGGGTTCGATCCTACAATCCGGTTGCATTTTTTATCCAGTTTGACGTGACGCCGTTTTCGGCAGCTCAGATCGGCAGTTCCGACGTGTATTTGATCGTCTGGCTGGGGACGTCGGTCTTGACGTTCTGCACGCCCTTGATGCGGCTCAGATGCTCCGACTGGAAGCGGCGGTAATCGTCGATGCCGGCCGCCACCACGCGCACCATGGCGTCGCAATCGCCGAGCATCAAATAGCACTCCATCACCTGCGGCAGCTTGGCGACTCGGTGGCGAAATGCTCGATCGTGTCCTCATCCTGCGTTTTCAGCCAGATGCGGGTGAAGAAGGTGAGGCCCTTGCCGATGCTGCCGGGGTTCAGCACTGCGACGTAGCGATCGATGATGCCGGCTTCCTCCAGCAGCTTCACGCGCCGCAGGCAAGGCGAGGGCGACAGGCCGACCTCTTTGGCCAGATCGTTGTTGGCCATGCGGCCGTCGCGCTGCAGCGCCCGCAGGATCCGCTTGTCGATCTCATCCAGCTTCATAGCTCTAGATTCCATCTATTTTGAAATTAATGGCACTCAATGCCGAACCTAGTTGAAGTACAACAATATTCGCAACCATATTGCGGAGAATTGTGGGTATGTTTGCCGCCAGTATCATGAGAGTTCAAACGCAGGGCAGCGGCGGCCGCGAGGCGCGCCAGTGGAGACACATGAGCATTTCACAGGCAGTCGAGGCGGCGGGCAATGGTTCGCGATCCGAATTCCGCCGTGGCGTGGCGTCCTGCGCGCCGGTGCTGTTCGGCACCATACCCTATGCGCTGGTGCTCGGCGCCCAGGCCACGCAAAAAGGGCTGAGCACGGTCGAACTGTCCGCGATGACAGGGCTGAATTTCGCCGGCGGTTCGGAATTCGCGGCGATCCAATTGTGGACGTCGCCGCCGCACATCGTGCTCATCGTCGCCATCACCTTCCTGGTCAACAGCCGTCATTTGCTGATGGGTGCGGCACTAGCGCCGTTCCTGCGCCACCTGCCGCGGCGCAAGGTGTTTCCGGCGCTTTTCTTTATGTGCGACGAGAGCTGGGCGCTGGGCCTGGCCGATGCCAGACAGCGCACTGCTGCCGGCATCATGCCGGCCTTCAGCCCGCGCTACTATATGGGCGCGGCGCTGGCGATGTATCTCACCTGGGTGGTCTTCACCACGCTGGGTGCCTTGCTCGGTCCGATGCTCGGCGACGTCGGGGCCTATGGTTTCGACATGGCGTTCCCGGCTGTCTTCCTGGTGCTGATGCGCGGCATGTGGACGGGGATGGCGGCGGCGCGACCCTGGCTGGTCAGCCTGGTCGTGGCGGCACTGGTCTATCTCTTCGTTCCCGGCGCCTGGTATGTCGCCGCGGGCGCCATGTCGGGTCTGGTCGCGGCCTGGCTGATGGCGAGTGATGCATGATCGATGCAACGACCTTTTTCACCATCGTGCTGATGGCCGGCGTCACTTATCTCACGCGCATCGGCGGCTATGTCGTGCTGCGCAACCGTACGCTCAGCGGGCGTGCCACGGCTGTGATGGAAGCTGCGCCCGGTTGCGTGCTGATTGCGGTCATCGCACCGGCCTTCGTGTCGAAGTCCCCGGCGGATATTCTGGCGCTGGCTGTTACGCTGGTGGCCGCCACGCGGCTTTCCATGCTGCCGACTGTGCTGATCGGAGTCGCTTCGGCGGGGTTGCTCAGGCATTTCATCGGCTAGAAAGGCAGCGGCCAGTTGGCTTAGAGGCTCTTTGGCCACTGTTGGGCGGCATGTATGACGGTAAGTATTTCGACGGCATCTTCGCTTACGCGATAGGGGACGATATATGGGATATCGGCCAAAACGAGTTCTCGCGTCGCCTTGATGCGTCCAACGCGACCCATAGCCGGCTGTTCGGTAAGCAACTCCGCTGCGGACAAGATGCGCCCAATGACACGGGCGGCAGCTTCGGGACTGTCTTTCTCGATATGCGCGCCGATTTCGCCAAGCCGACGCAAAGCCCGCTTGGTCCAACGGATTGTCTTGCGGCTCATGGATCAGCCGGCGGGCTTGACGTATTTCCCGATCACGGCGGCCAACTCTTGTTCGCTGGCGAACTCACCGCGCTCGGCCTCGGCCAATCCGGCCTCTATCTCAGCGAGTTGCCACTCTTGACGAGCTACAAAGTCTTCGATGGCCTTGGCGGCCACATAAGAGCGCGAGCGATCGAGCTTTTCGGCAAGTTGGTCGAGCCTGTTTGTCGTGTCGTCGGGGAGGCGTACGGTGAAAGCCGTCATGGTTTCGATCCACTTGGTTCATTGTGATTGTAAGTGAACCAAGGTGGATCGTCAAGTCACACCCAAAGGACTCTGGTCGCTTCGCGCTGTTTACTGTCAGGAAAACAAGCGGGGAGCGCATTGAAAAAGGGCAAGCGCCAAGCGCCTGCCCTCCAATTTAAGTCTTTTCCCTATGCGGCAGCCGCGACACCCTGGCTGGCTGCCACCACGGCATCGACCTTGGCGGTCGCCTTGGCGAGCGCTGCGGTCACCGCGTCAGGACCCATGCCGACGCCTTCGATACGGATGACATCGACATCGGTCATGCCGAGGAAGCCGAGCACGCCGCGCAGGTAGGGAATGGCGTGATCGAACTGCACGGCCGCACCTTCGGAATAGATGCCGCCCGAAGCCAGCACGATATAGACCTTCTTGCCGGTGACGAGACCCTTGGGGCCGTTCTCGCCATAGGAAAAGCTCTTGCCGGAACGAGAGATATGATCGACCCAGGACTTCAGCGTCGAGGAGATGTTGAAGTTGATGAAGCCTGTGGCCAGGATCACGGTGTCGGCAGCAAATAGCTCGTCGAGCACGACATCGGAGACGCCGACGACCTCAGCCTGGCGCGCAGTGCGCGCTTCCGCCGGCACGTAGATGCCGCTCGCGTAGTCGGCGTCGATATGGGGGAGCGGATTGGCGACGAGGTCGCGCACGACGAGCGTGTTCGACGGATCGGCGGCGACGAGCTTTTCAGCGAATTCGGTAGCGATGCGGGTCGAATGGGAGGCGGCGCCGCGCGGGCTCGAAGTGATGAGAAGAATGGACATTTTGGGCTCTCCAGCGGTTGGAATGATTTGTCCCGCCAGATATGGGGCTTTCGATCCATTCAATAAACTGGTATATTTTCTATACGATCCATCTATAAGTTAGATATCACGATGCAGCCCAATCCGACGCTCGATCAACTTCAGATCTTTGTGACAGTCGCCGAAGCCGGCAGCTTCTCGGCCGCCGGCCGCAGGCTCAATCGGGCACAGTCCGTCATCAGCTACGGCATAGCCAATCTCGAGGCGCAGCTGGGGCTGAAACTGTTCGAGCGCGAGGGTACCCGCGAGCCGCAACTGACCGAGATCGGCCGGGCGATGCTGGAGGATGCGCGGCGCATGATCGGCGTGCTGCAGCGCATCCGTTCGCGCGTCGACGGCCATCACCAAGGGCTCGAGGCTGAAGTCGCGCTGTCGGTCGACGCAGCGTTGCCGTCGCCGGTGCTGGTGCGGGTGCTGAAGGCGTTCGAGGCGCAGTTTCCGACCGTGATGCTGCGCCTGCATATCGGTACGCTCGGCCTGATCCCCGATCATGTCGTCAGCGGGCAGGCCGACCTTGGCATTGGCGGCCTGCTGGGCGATGTCGATGTGCATCTCGTGCGCATCGGCTTCATGTCGATCGTGCTGGCCGCCGCGCCCAGCCATCCGCTGGCCCTGCTGCCGAAGCCGGTGGCGATCGAGGATGCGCGCGAACACACGCAGCTTGTCGTCACCGACCAGTCGGAGCGCCCCAAGGGGCGGGACTTCGGCGTCTTCGCCTACCGCACCTGGCGGCTGACGGATGTGCGCACCAAGCATATGCTGATGCGCGAGGGGCTGGGCTGGGGCGGGCTGCCGCGCTGGCTGATAGCAGACGACCTGGCGAGTGGCCGGCTGGTCGAAATCGACCTCGAATCCTTCAGGGAGGTGAGTTCGCCGCTGTTTGCCATGCACCGCAACGATCGCAGCCCGAAGCCCGCGGCGGCCTGGCTGATCGACCAGTTCAAGCGCCAGCTCGGCTGCTTCAACGAGTTCGAACCGGGCGAGGTGCCTGAGGAAGAGACAGGCCATCGATCAGTGCCATGAGCACGGCGCGGTAGTCCTGAGCTGACGCACCGGCCTCGATGGCCAGGGCGGCACGATCGAAGGCGGAGCCGAGCAGCGCGGTCAGCGCGTCGGCCGGCAATCTCGTCATCGTCTGCGCCCGCATCGCCGCGACCAGCCCTTCGCGCAGCGAACGGTTGCCGTGGCGGTTGTCGATCGCTTCCATGGCGGCGCGGCCAAGCACGGCCGGGCCGTCGAGCAGCAACAGCCGCGTGCGGCCGGGCGCGCGCATGGCGGCGAGATAGGCGTCGGAACCGGCAATCAGTGCGTCGCGGGCATTGAGCGATGGCGGCGAAGCGCGCTCGATCTCCTCAGCCACCGCCATCGCCTCCTGCTCGACCACGGCGGCAAACAGCGCCTGCTTGTCGGCGAAGTGATGATAGAGCGCGCCGCGCGTCACGCCGGCGGCAGCGACGATCTCCGGCGTGCTGGTCTCGGCATAGGATTTTTCGGTGAACAGCTTTCGTGCCGCGGCAATCAGGTCGGCGCGCGTCGCCTCGGTGCGGTCTCGGTTGGAACGACGCGCGGAATCGCGTTGCATACATGCAGCCTGTATGTTAATGTAAGTTACATGCAGACTGTATGTTAATCGACGGGAGAAGGAAAGATGAAGACGACGAGCTATTACCCGGTGCTGATGACCGGCGACGTCGCCGGCACGACGGCGTTCTATGTCGAGCATTTTCGCTTCCAGCCGCTATTCGAAAGCGACTGGTATGTGCATCTGCAATCGGTGGAGGACAGAAGAGTCAATCTCGGCATCGTCCAGGGCGATCATGAGACGATCCCGGAAGAGGGGCGAGGCCGCGCGTCGGGCCTGCTGATCAACTTCGAGGTGAGGGACCCGGATGCGGTCTATGAACGGGCCGTCGCGGCCGGGCTGCCGATCCTGCGCTCTCTACGCGACGAACCCTTCGGCCAGCGCCATTTCGTCACGCGGGATCCCAATGGCGTGCTGATCGACGTCATCAAGCCGATTCCGCCGAGCGAGGCGTTTCTGGCGCAGTACGCGGAGGGGGCGGTGGGCGCCTAAACGATATTCGTGTTGGCTGTTTCCTACGCAATTTATGATCATCCGGTAATTGCCAAGCCGAGAAAGGTTTGATTTCTGAGCAGATGTGCGATGCAATCATGCGAGTGCAGGTGGCGAGCGGACCATTGAATGACCGAAGATCTTGTCGATCGAATTTATGAAGCGGCGTTCGTCCCCGATTTATGGCCAGACGTCTTCGACAGGTTGAGCGAACTGTCGAATTCGGCCGGAGGCGGTATGGGTTTATTCGATGACCGGCTGGACCCGATGCTCTCGCGTCGGACCTGGTCCGGCCGATACTGGAGGGCATCTCTGCGGAAGGCGGGTTCAAGAGCAGCAGTGTCTCCCAACTCCTGCTGACGCTGCCCCCACCCTCGGGATTCGTCTACGACGCGGACTACTTCCCCAAGGAGGCGCTCGAGAACAATCGGACGCGGCTCGACCGGACGCTGCCATTGGGAATCGGTGGCGAAGTCGGTACGTTCATATCCCTGCCTACAGGCGAAGTTCTGTTGTTTACGATGGAGCGTTGGCTGACCAATGATCGGCCATCCCGAGACGAATTGGACCAGCTCAACCGCATGAGGCCACATTTGGCGCGCGCCGGCCTGATTGGTGCGCGCCTGCGGCTGGAACGAGCGCGCGCTACGACTACGGCGCTTGCGGCGATCGGCCTGCCGGCCGCGGTGATGACGAGCAGGGGACGCGTTCTGGCGACCAATCACTGCTTGACGCTCTGCCCCTTGTGTTCGTGCCGACGGCCCGTGATGGGCTCGCCCTTGCCGATGCCAAGGCAAACAAGTTGTTTCAGCAGGCGATTGCAAGCGGGACTGGTGACGCTGCGTCGGGTCGCTCCGTGCCCATAGCGCCAAGCGAGACTAGCGAGGCCATGATCGTTCACCTCATCCCTCTTCGCCGTCTGGCGCACGAACTTCTCTCAGGCGCCGACATACTGATCGCAGCCACGGCTCTCAACCCGACGAATCTGGTGCCTTCGCCGACCATCCTGACGCGCCTTTTCGACCTCTCGCCGGCCGAGGCGCGATTGGCAGCGGCATTGGCATCGGGGGATAGCCTTGGTGTGGCGGCGACAAACGCCAACATCACCTATCGCACGGCCAGCACGTATCTTGGTCGTATCTTCGACAAGACAGGCACGCATCATCAGGCGCAACTCGTAGCTCTCCTGAAGGGAGCCTATGTCCCCGTTGCTCCCTCGAAGGGGGAGTGAGCAACGGCGGCCTTAAAGTCTTTCTTTTGATACATGTCGTTGTCCCAGAACCGCGGCACACTTCTGGGCGACTGCACTAGCTTCGCGCAACCGGCATCACCGTCACCTGGCTGACGCCGGTGCGGCGCACCACGGTGCATTGTGTCTCGCGGCCGATGCGCTCGGCGTCGAGCACGCGCACCAGGTCGTCGACGCCGGTGACCGGGCGGCCGTCTATTGCGGCGATGATGTCGCCCTCCTTCAAGCCGGCCTTGGCCGCCGGGCCATCCTTCTCGACGCTGCGCAGCCGCACCGCGGTATTGGTCGACACTTGCGACAGGAGCGCGGCGCGTCGCGGCAGATTGACGGTGTCGGCCGAGACGCCGATGAAGGCGCGGCGCACGCGGCCGAAGCGGATGATCTCGGAAATGACGAAATTGGCGGTGTTGGAGGCAACAGCGAAGGCGATGCCTTGCGCGCCGTGGATCATGGCGGTGTTGACG